>JBAUTC010000296.1:0-11054 GCA_049582025.1 Thiomonas sp. | reverse complement strand
GCGGCGTGACCTCGGGTTGCAGTCGCTGTCCCAGATCGAACACGAGATGGTCGACGCGCTGCAACCAGCCGCCGACGCTCAGCCCCAGCGCCAGAATCAGCAGCAGCACACCAACCCGCAGCACCTCCAACCGGGGCCGCCGCGGGACCGTGGCAAGCCTTGCATCCGGTCCCGAACGCAAAGCCGATCTCAGTCGGCGCAACAACTGACCCACGGCGATTCAGGTTCAGAGCGCGGCCAGCAGCGGGATGAGCAGCAACCAGAGATGCGGATAGCGCGCGGGCACGTTAATGACCTGCACCACCGGCGGACCCTGGGTGCCGTCGCTGTCGTCCACAAGGAGCGCGCCCAGATAACGCTTGCCCGAAGACGGTCGCGGCAGGGTGAGCCCGCCGCGATGGTTTTGCCTTTGCGCGAGCGCGGGTTGCAGATTGGCGCGGTCAGACAGGGTCAGGGCGTAATGTTGCCCGGCAGGAGCGGGCGGTAACTGGACCAGCAGGTGGTCGGCATCAAAGTGGATCGCCGCCTTGGACAAGTCCGCCGGTCCAGGACCGGGCAGATAGTTGAACCGCTGCGGCCTGCTCCACGGCCCGTGCTGTCCTTGCGCATCGATGCTGGCTGCCCGCCAGAACACCTCGCCCGCAGGCAGATCGGCGGGCGGGGTCCACGACGCACTCTGTGACTTCGCGTCGAACATCGGATGCGCGAAGTCAGCGTTCGCGGCGAGCTGCACGTGGGTGCGCGCCACATCGATCAATCTTGACCAGGTCAGCGTCGGTCTTGCGATCCGTACCGTTGTCCCGGCGGCGGGCTCGGTCAGCATGGGAAAGAACGGCCGTGCGAACACGGTGAATCCGTGGGTCGCACCGAGGCCCTGCAAGCCGTTGGCATCGATCGCCCTCAGGCGCAGAAAATGGCGCCCGTTGGGCAGGTCAGGGAAACTGAGCGTCCTGGCGCTGCCGCTCTTTTGCAGCAAAACATGCGAGGGATCGCCCTCGGCCAGCATCTGCCCGAACCACGACACTGCGCCGGCCTGCGCGGGAAGCGCAAAGACAAGCGGCAACTGCTCGAACAGGGGTGGCAGGGCCGACACATCCGGCGCAGAAATCAGACGCACCGGCGGCAACGGCGGCTGCCCGGCGCGCACCAGCGAACCTTGTCCCGCGGCCACCCGCACCTGCGCTCCTGCTGCCTGCAGATCGACTGCGCCGCCCGTTGTCTCTTCCCGCGTGGCATCGGTGCTGACGCCGACACGGAACTGCGTCCCCCGCACCACGGCCTGTGCGGACGGCGTGAGGATGCGCAGGTTCTGGTTGGGCAGACGCTTGGGGTTGTCGTGAATTTCCATCTGTCCTTGCTGCAGGCGCAGCCGCGTGTCGGCCATCAATCCGTCGGCGTAGAGGCTGAGCGTATCCAGCGACAGTTCGCTGCCCGGCAGCAGCGCCAGGCGGGTGCCATTGGCCAGTTCGATGACCGCGCTGCCGCCCTCAGGAACCCGCACCTGCGCTCCAGCGGCCAGGGTTTGCGGGCTTGGCGGGCCGCCAATCATCCTTGGCATGCGCCCTCCAGTGCACGGCCCCGAAGGCCTGGACCAATTACGCTGAGGACGGCGCCTGGCACAGCAGATCGGCGCGAATCAACAACACCGTGCCCAGGCGAATGTGGCGGGGATTGGCGATCCGATTGTCGCGTCGGACCACCGGCCACTGAGACGGGTCGCGCAAGTAGCGCCGCCCCAGGGCGATGAGGGTGTCACCGGGGCGAACGGTGTATTGCCAGGACGGAGAGGTATCGGCGCTTGCCTGGAGCGGTGTCGTTTGCGCCAACGCCAGGGAAGACGCCGCCGCCGGACCCAAAACGGCGAGCAACAGCGCGTAGCGGCGCAAAGGCAAGACATCGAGAAAACGCATCAAATTCGCATCCGGTCTGGTTGGCCGCTATGGAGCCCCCAGCAGTAGTCGACATATGTCGGCTACTGCTGGATCAGTCGTCGAGTTCGGGCGGAACGGTCTGAGGCCCTTCGTCGGGACTGCGCGCGCGCTCCAGCCGGTAGCCGCGCCCATAGACCGACACCAGACGCCAGCCGGACTCCGGGTGCAAACCCAGCTTGCGCCGCAGCGCGCTGACATGCACGTCCACCGTGCGTGTTTCGACTTCAGGACGCAGCCCCCAGATGGTCTGGATGAGAAAGTCGCGGGTGAGCAGGCGATTGACGTTCTGCAAAAAATGGAGCGCCAGATCGGTTTCGCGATCGGTCAATTCGACGCGTTCACCCCGCACAAAAATCTGCCGCCGTGCGCTGTCGGCTTCGATGTACCCTAGACGCAGCCGCGCACTCGGCAAGGTCGTACCCGAGCGGCGCAATACCGCCTGCAGCCGCGCAAGCAACACCGGACGGGACAAGGGCTTGACCAGATAGTCGTCCGCACCCGACTCGAGCGCTTGCACCACATCGGTTTCGGCATTGCGCCCCGTGAGGAAAATCACCGGCGGAAGGTTGGCGCCAATTTGCAGACGCAGACGGCACAACACGTCCGGGCCGCTCAGCCCGGGCAGCATCCAGTCCAGCAGGCAGGCATCCGCGCCGCCGCGCTCCACGGCACGGGCGAATTCCTGTCCATCTGTGTAGTGCCGGACGTCGTAACCCGCTTCGCGCAACCAGTTGGCAACCTCCTGGGCAATGAAAAGATCATCTTCCAGATAAGCGATACGCAGAGCAGCGGGGGGCGGCACGGTTGGCCTGAAATAAGTCATGCGACGAGGCAGTGGTGAGCCCGAAACGGGCAATTTCATCCAATCAGGCCTGCACACACCCAATCAGATGCAACAAACGAACAAGCGCAACGTCTTATTCAACAAATGTAATCATGTTGAAGCCGCGAGATGCAACAAGCAAGCAATGTGATCGGCACTTTACAAAGTTCACGATGCGGCTCCATCTCGCGCAGGTCCCGGCTTCCATTTCGCTGATGGCACGATGCGCGATGCAGCAAGAGCCGCGGAAGCGCCTGTCTCGTGCTTCTGGAAAACAGGCGCGCCGACCCGCATGAATAATGTGGCCATGCATGGAAAACGAGCAGGATCGCGGTGCCCTGAAGCCGGGCTGAGGCCAGACGTCCTGCTGCGTCCGCTCGTCTGCGCAAGCGTTCTGTGGTTAGTCAGCCTGCCTGCCCTTCCGCAGGACGCTGCAGCGGCAGATGCCAATGCGCCCACTCCAGGCACATCCGCGGCACAAGCGACAACGCCGCGCTACACGGTGGAACTCGATGTCCCGAAGGATCTGCGACCGATCTTATCTAACAATCTCGATTTGTTGCGCTGGCGCGACTTCCCTGGGTTGCAGCGCGATCAGATTGAACGTCTGGCCGACGAAGCGCCGGCGCAGGTACAGCGTCTGCTCGAAACCGAGGGCTATTTTTCTCCGCAAATCCGGGTGCGGGTCGACTGCCCGGCATCGGCCCCGATCAACGTCGTGCTCAGCGTCACTCCCGGCGCGCCGACCCTGATCCATGCAGTCAATGTGGAGGTCGACGGCCCGGACGGCAAGTCCGACACTGCACTCACCGCACGCCTGAATCGCGCCTGGGCGCTGAAGCCAGGTGCGCTGTTTCGCGACGCCGATTGGGAAGCGGCCAAGTCCAGGTCGCTCTCCGCTCTGCTGTCAGGACGCTGGCCGGCAGCGCGCATTACCGACAGCCGCGCCACGATCGACCCCGCCACCCACCAGGCCAGCCTGCAATTGCGGCTGGACACCGGTCCCGCCTATGTGTTCGGGGGCCTGCACATCACCGGGCTGCGACGCTATCCCCAAAGCATTGTGGAGCACCTCGCTCCGGTACAGCCGGGGCAGTCGTATTCCCAGACCGCGCTCCTTGACTATCAGGCGGCGCTGCAGAACAGCCCCTACTTCCGCAATGCCCTGGTCAATGCCGACCTGCGTCAGGCGCAGGGCGATACGGTGCCGGTGGACGTGCAAGTGAGCGAAAACCCGGCGCAAAAACTCAGCTTCGGCGTCGGCATGAGCAGCGACACCGGACGGCGCGTACAGATGGGCTGGCGCGACCTCAACTTCCTCGACCGCGCCTGGCGGCTGTCGAGCGAAATCAAACTGCAGACCCGAGAGCAGAGCGGCAGCGTCAAGCTGGCATTTCCGCGCACCGTGCTGGGCTACGAAGACAGCATCAGCCTGTCACAGAGCCGCAGCGACATTTCCGGCCTGACCACGCGCAACTCCAGCCTCGGTGCGCAGCGCGAGCGCACACGCGGCAAAATCAGCGTCGCGCTGGCTCTGCAATATCAGGCCGAAAGTCTGGAACCCGTGGGTGCCGCCTCCAGCGTGGTGCATGCGCTGAGTCTGACCGACAGCTGGACGCGGCGCGACATCAACAGTGTGCTCTATCCCAGCCGCGGCACCATCATCAACCTGCAGGTCGGCGGCGCGAGCAAGGCGCTGTTGTCCACCGCCAACTTCGTGCGTCTGTATGCGCGCGGGCTCGGCTATGTCCCGCTGGGCCGCAGCAATCTGCTCGTGTTCCGCGCCGAAGCCGGCGCCGTGCTGGCCAATGACGCCAGCGGCATACCGCAAAACTTCCTGTTCCGCGCCGGCGGCGCCAACTCCGTGCGCGGCTACGCCTACCAAAGCCTGGGGCTGGCGCAGGGTGACGCCATCGTCGGCGGGCGCTATCTGTTCACCGCCAGCGCCGAGTTCGACCACTGGTTCACACGACAGTGGGGCGGGGCGATGTTCTACGACGCGGGCAACGCCGCGGATACCTGGGGCGCGCTCAAACCGGTGCGCGGCTATGGCGCGGGAGTGCGCTGGCGCAGTCCGGTCGGCCTGGTGTCCGTCGATCTCGCTTATGGACAGGCGGTGCATGCCTACCGCCTGAATTTCACCGCGGGGCTGTCGTTCTGATGCAAGACACCACACGGCCCTCGCCCGCACCGGTCGCACCCAATTCGCCGCGCCGAAGCCGGCGCCTGCTGGCTTGGGTATTGGCTGGGACATGCCTCGTGCTCCTGGCTGCCGGAGGTGCGCTGGCCTGGCTGGGCAGCGAAAGCGGCCTGCAATGGCTGGCCGCCCGTACGCCGCTGCAACTCGGCACGACGGAAATCGCCGTACAGGACGTGCGCGGCAGCGCCTGGAGTGATGTGCGCATCGGACGCCTGCAGATCACCACGCCGACCAGCACCGTCACCTTGCATGACGCCCAATTGCGCTGGACGCCCGCAGCCCTTTGGCAGCGCACCCTGCACATCCAGAATCTGAGCGTGCAGCAGATCGACATCGTGCAGACCCATGCGTCCCCGGCCAGTGGCCCGCTGCAGCTGCCCGCCAGCCTGCGCTTGCCAGTGAACCTCGCCATCGACCGCCTCGCCATCGGTGCGCTCCGCCTTGGTGCGCCGGGCGCCTTGCGGTCCTATGGCGCCTTGAGCGGCAATCTGCACGACATCCAGGGCAGTTATCACGTGCAGGTCGATGCCACGACACCATGGGCAAATGCCCAACTCAGCGTCGCGCTGGGCGACAGCGCACCCTACCCGCTGAAGGCCGAGCTGCGCGCCACACACGTCGGGCTGCCCACCAAGGCTCCAGCAAGCAACACCGCAACCCTGCGCGCAAGCGGCACGCTGCGCGACGTTGCGCTCACGGGCGCCTTGCAAATGGACGTCGCCAGCGCGCAGCTGCAAGCCCGCCTAACCCCGTTCGACGCGACGCTGCTGCGCAGCGCCCGGCTCACCTCCAGTGCGCTCGACCCCGCCGCCTTCGACGCCTCCCTGCCCCACGCCGCGCTTGACGTGCACCTCGATCTCGGACCGTCGAGTACGCAGCGGCTGCAAGGCCAGCTCAGCGTGCGCAACTCCCTGCCCGGCCCGATCGACCAGCACCGACTGCCACTGCGCAGCCTGCAGGCCGCGCTCGCCGCAGATGCGCAGCACGCGACCGCACGCAATCTGGTCATCGACCTCGGCGCTGGAGGTCAACTGCGCGGCACGCTCGACTGGACCCCGCCCGCGCTGCAGGCGCGGCTTCAGGCCGAGAACATCAACGCCCGCGCCCTCGACGGCCAGCTTGCCACCACCCGCCTGTCCGGACCGATCGCGCTCGACGCCACCGCGCAGCAGCAAAGCACCCATGCCACGCTCACCCAGCCCGGTTGGGACATCCGCCTGGACGCGCAGCGCACCGGCGACACCCTGCGCATCAACCAGCTGCTGCTTTCCGCGCTCGGCGGGCAGCTCGACGCCAGCGGCACCCTGTCGACCACCGGGACGCAGCCGTTCGACGTACGCGCCAAGCTGCGGCAGTTCGACCCGGCGCGCTTCGGCGCCTATCCCGTCGCCACGCTGAATGCGGACGTCTCTGCGCAAGGCTCTGTCCTTGGCCGCAGCGCCAAGCTCGCCCTCCATGTCGAGCCCAGCGTGTGGCGCGGCCACACCTTCACCGGCCATGCCCGGCTTGCCGTCGACCCGCAACGCCTGTGGGACGTCGACGCCGCGCTGACATTGGGCAACAACAGCCTGAGTGCACAAGGCGCATTCGGTCTGCCGCGCGATGCGCTGCAGTGGACTCTCAAAGCCCCTGCGCTGGCGCAGATCGACCCTGCATTGCAGGGCAACGCCCAGGCACAGGGGCAGTTGCGCGGCGGTTTGCAGGCGCCCTCCGGCAGGGTGACGCTCCAGGCCGATGATCTGCGCTGGGCCAAAGGGCTCGCGCTCCACCACCTCAGCGCGCAAAGCACATTGAGCACGGGCGGTGCGCCCGGTGCCAAGGTCGCCGCCAACCTCTCCGTCCTGCTCGACCGCCTCGCCGGCACGCTCACCCTCGACCTCGACGGGCTGCAATGGACGCATGGCGCGCAATCGGCGCAGATCGGCACGCTGCACGCGCAGGCACGGACCACCGCCGGATTGAACGGCCAGCTCCACCTCGCCACCCGCATCAAGAATCTGCACGTTGCCGGACAGACGCTCGACACCGCCTCGCTTCAGGTGAACGGCACCCGCGCCCGGCACACCATCATGCTGGACGCACAAGGCCGGCTGCAGGCGCGCAACGCCGCAAATGCCCCCGCGGCCACACCTGCGCAGGCCGTGCCCATCAACCTCCAACTGCACGCCGCCGGCGGCTGGCTTGGTGCACAACAAGGCTGGCGCGGCCAGATCACCACCCTAAACGACACCGGACGCGCGGCGCTCCACCTGCAAGCGCCGGCAGCGCTGCAAGTGGCGTTCAGCCCGCTGCGCCTGCAAGTCCAGCATGCGCGCCTCCAGCTGCAGGCCGGGCTGATCGACTTGGCCAGCCTGGACATCGCCCCTGGCCGCATGCACACTCAGGGGCGGCTGCAGGCCGTGGACACCGCCGACCTGCTCGCGCTGGCCGGCATCGTCCCCGCCAGGATGCGCGACACCCTGGTGCTGTCCGGTGACTGGCTGATCGATGCGGGCGAGCAGGTCAACGGCCACCTGCATCTGCAGCGCGACAGCGGCGACATCGCCCTGCAGGTGGCGCCGCCGCCCGCAACACGCGTGGGCACGGTGATTTTTTCGCCCAATTGCGATGCCACCTTGGGCCAAGCCCCGACGCGCGGCGGCTTCATGCCACTGGGCATCGGTCGACTGGTGCTCGACATCACCGCCAAGGACAACCAGGTGCGGGCGCAAGGCGTGGTGCAAACCGCCATGGGCACCGCGCAGGCCAGCGGCAGCACCTTGTTGACCCGGCGTGGCGACCTCTGGGGCGTAGCGGGCGATACCCCCTTGCAACTCGCCGCCGGCGCCGACATGCCCAGTCTGGCCTGGGCCGCGCCGCTCATCGGCTTCGACTATCGCGCCGAGGGCCGCCTGCAACTCGCGGCACAAGGGCGCGGCACCTTCGCCAACCCGCAGTTCAGCGGCTCTCTTGATGGCAAGGACCTGAGCCTTGCCTGGCCCACGCAAGGGGTTGACCTCAAGAACGGTGTGCTGCGCGCCCACTTCACCGGTGACCGGCTGCAGCTCGACCAGCTGGAGTTGCACGGCGGCAGCGGCCTGCTCACCGCAACCGGGGACGCGCGGCTGCAAAACGGCATGCCGCGCGCCACCCTGGAGTTGAAGGCCGACAAGCTGCAATTGCTGAACCGCCCGGATCGCCAGCTCGTCCTCAGCGGCGACGCGCAGGCCAGGCTGGCAGACAAGGTGCTCGACGTCACCACCAACCTCACCGCAGACCGCGCGGACATCGCCCTGCCGCGCAACAGTGGCGCCACGCAAAGCAGCGACGTCGTCATCGCGGGCCAGACCGCTGCCCCTGCAAAGCCTGCGGCCGCCATGCCGCGCGCCGTACGCTTCGACGGCAGTTTCAACCTAGGCACCAACTTCCACCTCTACGGCCGGGGGCTGGACGCCATGCTGACCGGCAGCGTGCGCATGCGTGCCGAAAACGGCGCCACGCCAACGGCAACGGGCAGCATCGAACTGGTCAAGGGGGAATACACCGCGTACGGTCAGCAACTGCAGGTGACGCAAGGGCGCATCAACTTTGCCGGGCCGGTGGACAACCCCGGATTGAACATCACTGCCACCCGCCCCAATCTGCCGACCGGCATCGAAGTCGGCGTCACCATCACCGGCAGCGCGCGGCGTCCGCTGGTCAAGCTCAGCTCCAGTCCGCCCATGCCCGATACCGAAATCCTGTCCTGGCTGGTGCTGGGACAGCCGCTCGATCAGGTCGGCGCATCGGACATCGCGCTGCTGCAGACCGCCGCCGCCGCCCTGCTCGGCCCGAGCGACGGCCTGCCACTGCAAACCCGCCTGGCGCGCGCAGTGGGTCTGGACAGCATCAGCGTGCAAGGCGCCTCCAATTCCGCAAGCGCGGCTGGCACGGCGACCAATGGCAGCGGGTTGCAGGGCACCATCATCACTCTGAGCAAGCGACTGTCGTCGGACACCCTGGTGAGCTTTTCGCGTGGGCTCGATGGCGTGTCGAGCATTTTCACCATCCAGCACCAGCTCACCAAACGCCTGTCGATCCAAACCCAGACCGGCACGGGAAATGCTGTGGATCTGTTCTACACCTTCGAGTTTCACTGAACCCACTTGAACGTATCAAGCTCGACGGCGTCATAAGATGAATTCCTCCTCGCCACAGTGAGCACACGGCCATGGCTACGAAACCTCTGAAGATCGGCATCTCCGCCCGCATCGACCACCCTCAGCCGGGACAGGCCGGACTGCGCAGCAAGACCCTGCAATACCTGGAGCAGTCGGTGGCGCACTGGGCCATGTCGCGCGATGTGCTGGTGTTCATGGTGCCCACCATCGCCACAGGCGGTGGGCTGGTCCGCAGCAATATCCGCCTAAGTGACTATGCGGACGCCCTCGACGGCCTGCTGCTGCAGGGCGGTGCCGATATGAGCCCCCACAGCTATGGCGAAGAACCGCTGCAACCCGACTGGGCTGGCGATCCGGCGCGCGACGCGTACGAAATGGAACTGCTGCACGAATTCATCGAGGTGCGCAAACCCGTATTGGGAATCTGCCGCGGCGCGCAGCTCATCAACGTTGCGTTGGGCGGCACCTTGTATCAGGACCTTCCCTCGCAACTCAGTACCGGCCAGACCCAGCACCTCAGCGAGACCTACGACCGCCATTACCACCCGGTGCGCTTCATCGAAGACGGGCTGCTTGCCCGCCTCTACCCGCAGGTCGATCCCGCCACGCTCAACATCGTGTCGGTGCATCATCAGGCGGTGCGTTCCCTGGGCCGCGATCTGGCGGTGGACGCGATCAGCCCCGAGGACGGATTGCCGGAGGCCATCCGCGGCACGGGCCGCAACTTCCTGCTCGGTCTGCAATGGCACCCCGAGTTCCACCACCCGTCCAACCCGGCGTTGCTCGACTGCACCCCCATCCTCGACGAGTTCCTGCGCAACGTGCGCAAGCGCCGTTGGTAAGGTTGCCGCGTGCGCCCGGTGCGGTTCAGCCGAACACGCCGCTGGCATGACGCCCTGTGCCGTTCATTCGAACGGGGTCGGCCGCTTGGTGCTGTCGCTCGACGGCGGCAACAGCGGCAGCAGGATTTGCGGCTGTTCGCCCGTCAGTGTTTTCAGGAAGGCAACGATCTCTGCATTTTCCTGCTTGCTGAATTTTCGGCCCAATTGCAGACGGCCCATGATGTCCACCGCTTCCTTGAGCGTATCGGCCTGACCATCGTGGAAGTACGGATAGGTCAGCTCGACGTTGCGCAGCGTGGGCACCTTGAAGTTGAAGCGATCGGCGTCCTTGCCGGTGACTGCCGAGCGCCCAACTGCCTTGTTTGCAGTTTTGTAGGGTTCTTGAACGCCCATTTTCTGGAATGACGTACCGCCCATGGCGGTGCCGTAATGGCAGGCAATGCACCCGCTTTCCTTGAACAGCGTGTAGCCCGCCAGCTCCTGCTTGTTCATGGCCTTGTTGTCGCCCTTGAGCCAGAGATCGAAGCGGGAATTGGGCGTGACCAGGGTATCCTCGAATGCGGCGATGGCTGTGGTGATTTCTTCAATCGTGACCTTGTCGCTACCGAACGCCGTCTTGAATTCTGCGCGGTATTGCGGAATGTATGCCGCCATCTCTGCTGCGAGGTCGTGCGTGAAGCCCATTTCGCCTGGGTTGGCGATCGGCCCGCCCGCTTGTGCCTTCAGGTCTTTGGCGCGGCCATCCCAGAACTGGGCGAGATTCATGCCGGAATTGAGTACGGCAGGCGAATTGATCGTGCCCCGATGCCATTTGTGACCCACGGAAGTCTTGATGTTGTCGGCCCCCCATGCTCAGGTTATGACAGCAATTGCACGACAATACGCCCGACTTGGACAGCCGCGGATCGACGTACAGCTTCTTGCCCAGTTCCACCAGGGCCGGGTTGATGACCTTGAACGGTTCGATCGACTGAATCGGCTCGTTGCTTTGCGCGGCGGCTGCCCCGCTTGCCAGCAGGGCAGCAAGGGCGACGGCACGTAGAGTCCATTTTGTGCGGTTTGGGGTGGGCATATTTTCTTCCTGGATCTGACAAAAAACCCGATAAGCACTGGACGGCA
>JBAUTC010000295.1:0-21441 GCA_049582025.1 Thiomonas sp. | reverse complement strand
CGCACTCCTCGGCCGTTCGCGCAATCCGCTGATCGCCGGCTTGGGCTGCGACATTGCCGGGCAGCGCGCGGCGGTGATGCTGGCCGAACGCGTGAATGGCATGCTCGACCATCTGCACGGCACCCCGCAACTGCGCAATCTCAAGCCCTTCCAGGATGGCGGCTGGATGTCGACCACCCTGTCCGAATTGCGCAACCGCGCCGACGTCGTCGTGCTCGCGGGCACGCTGGGCGCGCGCCAGCCGCGGCTGTTCGAACGCTGCCTGACGTCCCCCTTCTTGTCCCAGTTTGGCGAACTGCACCGGCGGGTCATCACCATCGGCCCTGGCCTCCTCCGACCGGCGGCATGGCCCGCCGGTGCAGACCTCGCCAACAGCATCGAGCTTCCCAGCGCGCATCTCGCCGAGGCCTTCGGCCTGCTGCGCGCCCGCCTCGCCGGCCACTGGCTGGGCGCCACGTCGCTGCAGGGCATCGGGCTCGACCGCTTCGATGCGCTGTTGGAAGCGATGCGGTCGGCGCGCTATGGCGTGCTGATCTGGGACGCCGCCGAACTGGACTTCCCGCACGCCGATCTGGCCGTGCGCGCCATGATCGATCTGGTCAGGGATTTGAACCATGACACACGCTGGTCGGTGTTGCCGCTGGGCGGCGGCGACGGCGGCACCAGCGCCGCCCAGGTCTGCACCTGGCTGGCGGGTTATCCACCGCGCCTGCGTTTTGTGGAGGGCGTGGCGCAGAGCGACCCCCTGCAGCGGGGTGCCGACGCCTTGCTGGCGGCCGACGATGCCGATGCGCTGCTGTGGATCAGCGCCTTCGACCCGGCACGTACACCGCCACCAGCACGCTGCCCGACCATCGTGCTGGGCCGCGCAGACATGCGTCCTGACACGACGCCGGATATCTTCATCCCGGTGGCGGTTCCCGGGGTTCAGGCACCTGGCATGCTCAGCCGCATGGATCAGGTTGTGACGCTGCCACTCATGGCCCCGGCGCCCTCCGATCTCCCCAGCGTGGCCACGGTGCTGGCCCGTATCAACCAGGATTTGCACCATGTTTCGGCTGCGTAACGCCCGGGTCATCGACCCGGCGCAGGATATCGACGATGTCGCCGCAGGAACGCGGCGCGATCTGTTCGTGGACGCCGGCCGCATGGTGGCCGACCCCGGACCGCAGGTCTCCATTGATGACGACATCGATCTGCATGACGCCGTGGTCATGGCCGGGGCCATCGACATCCACACCCATATCGGCGGCGGCAAGGTCAACATCGCCCGCACCTTGCTGGGCGAAGATCATCTGCTGAACCAGCGCGCAGGCCGCCTGCTCGACGGCGGCGACTGGCAGCACGCGGGCTGCGGCCACGCCACGCCCACCACCTGGGCCACCGGCTACCGCTACGCCGAAATGGGCTACACCACCTGCTTCGAGCCCGCCATGTTGCCGGCCAACGCGCGCCAGGCCCACCTCGAACTGGGTGACACGCCGATGGTGGACAAGGGCGCTTACGCCATGCTGGGCAACGACGACTTTTTCCTGCATCTGCTAGCCAGCGGCGCCGAGCCGCAGACCCTGGCCGACTATGTCGGGTGGACCCTGGACCACACGCAGGCGATGGCGCTCAAAGTCGTCAATCCCGGCGGCATCTCGGCCTTCAAGTTCAACGCCCGCGCGCTCGACTTCGACGACCTGAACCCGCATTACCGCGTGAGCCCGCGCCAGGTGCTGCAAGCACTGGTGCGCGCAGTGCACACCCTGGGCGTTCCGCACCCGCTGCATGTGCATGCCAGCAATCTGGGGGCGCCGGGCAATGCCGACACCACACTGGCAACGATGCTGGCGGCCGAGGGCCTGCCCATCCACATCACCCACATCCAGTTCCACAGCTACGGCACCGAAGGCGAGCGCCGTTTTTCATCCGAGGCCGAGCGCATTGCCGACGCGGTCAACGCACAGCCCAATGTCTCCATCGATGTCGGCCAGATCATGTTCGGCCAGACCATCACCGCCTCCGGCGACACCATGGCGCAATACCGCAACCACAGCCACGCCAGCCCGAAGAGCTGGATGTGCATGGACATCGAATGCGACTCCGGTTGCGGCGTTGTCCCCTTCCGCTACCGCGACAAAAATTTCGTCAACGCGCTGCAATGGGCCATCGGCCTGGAGCTGTTCCTGCGCGTACGCGACCCCTGGCGCATCTTTCTCACCACCGATCACCCCAACGGCGCGCCCTTCACCAGCTACCCCCATCTCATCCGTCTGTTGATGGACCGCGACTTTCGCAACCGCATGCTCGACGCCGTGCATCCGGACGTGGCCGCGCACAGCCAGCTGCGCAGCCTGGAGCGCGAATACACCCTGGCCGAGATTGCCACCATGACGCGCGCCGCCCCGGCGCGTTCGCTGGGTCTGAGCGACCGTGGCCACCTGGCCCCAGGAGCGGCAGCCGACATCGTCGCCTACCGCGACGACCCCGACCGCGAAGCCATGTTCGCCCGACCCAGCCATGTGTTCAAGGACGGCACACTGATCGTGCGCGATGGTGCCGTCGTGCGCAGCGTGCAGGGCGCGGTTCATGCCGTCAAACCCGAGTACGACCACGGCATCGAGCAGCCGCTGGCCGAACACTTCGAGCGTTACATGACCTTGAAGCTGAACCACCTCAAGCTGAGCGCGGATGACCTCTGCGTCTGCGGCAGCAGTCGGCTCATCCCTCATCCATGCAAGGGACGCCCGTCATGAACGTCAACGGCGTGGACATCGACGACACTTTCGCCGAAGCCTTCGGCATGAAGGCCACGCGCCTGCTCATCACGGCCGACACACCGGCCTGGGCACGCCAGGCGGCGACCTCCGCGTGCGGCTTCGCCACCTCAGTGATCGGCTGCGGCTGCGAAGCCAGCATCGAGTGCGAGCTCGATGCTGCCGCCACGCCTGATGGCCGCCCCGGCGTGGCGGTCCTGCTGTTCGCTGTATCCACGACGGAGTTGGGCAAGCAGGTCGAACGCCGCGTCGGCCAATGCGTGCTGACCTGCCCGACCACTGCCGTGTATGCCGGTTGCGACGGCGAGGAGAAGCTCGCGCTGGGCCGCAATCTGCGTTACTTCGGCGATGGCTGGCAGATGTCGAAGGTCATCGACGGACGACGCTATTGGCGCATCCCGGTGATGGACGGAGAGTTCCTCGCCGAGGAAAGCACGGGCCTGCTGCGTGCCATTGGCGGCGGCAACGTGCTGGTGCTTGCGCGCAGCCGTGCGCAAGCGCTGGCAGCATGCGAGGCGGCCATCGCCGCCATCGCGGCACTGCCCGGAGTGATCGCGCCCTTCCCCGGCGGCATCGTGCGCTCGGGCTCCAAGGTGGGCTCGAAATATGCCAAGTTGCCCGCCTCGACCAACGACGCCTATTGCCCCACCCTGCGCGGCGTGTCCGACACCGCGCTGTCTGTCGAGACGGGGGGCGTGATGGAAATCGTGTTCGATGCATTGAGCGACGCCGAGATGCGCGCCGCCATGCGTGCCGCCATGCTGGCCATCTGCGCCAAAGGCGCGAGCCAAGGCGTTCTGCGCCTGTCCGCCGGCAACTATGGCGGCAAGCTCGGCAAATTCCACTACCCGCTACGCGAGATCCTGGCATGAAACCCTTCCTGCTGGAGGCCCTGAACGGCCCCGTGCTCGGCCAACACCAGCGCCACGGATCCTGCGCGGATGGAACGCGCGCATCGCGACGGGAGCGCTGGTCATGAGCCTGGTTCTCACCCTGCGCGAACAGGTCCCCGCAAGCGACGATCTGCGTGGCCTGACCCCGCAGCTGCTGGGCGCGCTCTCGCCGGACGAGGCGGCGCGCCAACCGCTGTCGCCGAACCCTGGCGCGGACGCCGTCGGCACCCTGTTCACGGTCAGCGACAACGGCGACGGCCGCCCCGAGATGCTCATCATCCGCACCGGCGCGCGGCGTTTGAACGGCCTGGGCCGGGATCTGAATGGCGGCTGCCTGCGCATCGAAGGCCATGCCGGCGCGATGCTGGGCCAGGACATGCGGGCGGGCGAGATCGAGGTCGAGGGCGACTGCGGGGATTTCGCCGGCTGCGGCATGCGAGGCGGACAGCTCCGGGTGCGGGGCAACGCCGGCGACTTCGTCGGCGGTGCTTTGCACAACACCCGGCAGGGAATGGCGGGCGGCGTTCTGCTGGTGCATGGCCGCGCCGGCGATCGTGTAGGCGATCACATGCGCCGCGGCCTGGTGCTGGTGGGCGGGGGCTGTGGGGATGCATGCGGCGCAGACATGCTCGCCGGCACCATCGTCACACCGTCCTGCGCCGGCATGCCGGGCCTGGGGCTGCGCCGCGGCAGCCTGGTGCTGCAACAGGCTCCGGCAGAACTGCCCGCCAGCTTCAACTACAGCGGCATGGTCGACCTCGTCTGGCTGCGCCTGCTGGCACGCGCCTGCGCGCCCCTGCTGCCCAACCTGCTTGCTGGCCACGGACGGGCCGGACGCCACTGCGGCGATCTGAGCGTTGGCGGCAAGGGCGAGATTCTGGTGCTGTCCGCGCAAGAAGCCTGAATTCCCGCGCCCTGATACACAGACCACTTCCACCCACGCCCCCTTCCGGAGACCCCAATATGGCCATTCAGCCGCATGCCGCACAGCCACTCGCCAGTCCGCACGACCTGATTCCGCAGCCATCGGGGCGGGGTCCTTGCGACACCGTGTTCATCCGCGGTTTTCGCGGCCAGACGATCATCGGCATCCGCGACGACGAATTGCACCAGCCGCAAGCCGTCGTCATCGACGTGGTAGCCGGGCGCAACCGGCTGTCAGCCTGCCGCTCCGACGCGATTGACGACACCATCGACTACAGCGCCCTGCACGCCTGGTTGCTGGGGTACCTGCGCAACCACGGTCACTTGCTGCTGGAAGCCTTCGCCGAAGGGATGGCAGACACCATCCTGCAGCAGTTCAATGCCGACTGGACGCAAGTCACCGTGGTCAAGCCGCGCAAGTACGCCGACGTTGAGGAAGTCGGCGTACGGATCGAACGCTGCCGCACACAAACCGCAGCACCGCAAGCGCACGGCGCCGAAATCCTGCGCCTGATCGGCGGCGGCTTGACACCGGGACGCCGCTGATCCAGACAGACCGAGTGAGCCTGGCGAAGGCCGGCAGGATCACGCTGGCCGGAATATCCGGTGCGGATCCATGGATTGCCCGGCGCTCTCGTGTGGGCCTTTTTGTTTGGTGAAGGATGTGCTTTCATTCGGCACATCATGTCCTTCCAAACCCCTCCTTCCGTCCCCACCCCAGCCAGCGTTCCCGATGCGCTGGACACCGCCGAGTGCATCCACCGCGGGGAACTGCCCGTCGCGGATGTCTTGCAGGCCGCCATTGCCCGTTGTAATGCGGTCAATCCGCAGATCAATGCCGTCATTGCCGATTTGCGGCAGCACGCCGCGGCCCAGCTGGAACAACCCGGTGCGCTGAGCGGCGCTTTTGCGGGCGTGCCCTTTCTGCTCAAGGATCTGGGCATGGATCTGGCGGGCGTTCCCACGGGCCAGGGCAATGCACAACTCGCCCGCAAGCCGGTTGCGCAGACCGACGCGATCGTGCGCCGATGGGAGCAGGCGGGGCTGCTGATCTTCGGCAAGACCAGCACGCCCGAACTGGGGCTGAAGGCCATCACGGAGCCCGTCGCATTCGGGCCAACACGCAATCCATGGAGCCTGGACCACACGCCAGGCGGTTCGTCCGGCGGGTCGGCGGCGGCGGTGGCAGCGGGTGTCGTGCCGGTTGCAGCGGCTGCGGACGGCGGCGGATCGATCCGCATTCCGGCGGCCTATTGCGGCTTGTTCGGGCTGAAACCGTCCCGCGGGCGGGTCAGTTGCGCGCCGCGATACGACGAACTGTGGGAGGGCGCGGTCAGCGCCCATGTGATATCGCGCTCGGTACGTGACAGTGCAGCAATGCTCGATGTGCTGGCCGGGCCTGAACCGGGCGATCCGTTCATCGTGACGCCGCCCGCGCGCGCCTATCTGCAGGAGGTAGCGCAACCGCCAGGGCATCTGCGTATTGCGTTGAGCACGGCTTCTCCCATTGGTGGCGCCGTGGATAGCGCATGGTCCCAATCCGCGACGGATTGCGCGCACCTGCTGCAGTCCCTGGGGCATAGCGTCGAATTGGTGGACCCTGTTGGTGACGGCATGCAGTTGGCGCGCGACTATCTCACCATGTATCTCGGGCAGGTCGCCGCGCAACTGCAATGGTGGACGGAGCAAGGCGTTCCGGCGTCGGCATTTGAAGCGGACACCCAGGCTCTCGCCCTCGTCGGCCGCGGTCTCTCCGCAGGCGATTACGCGCTCTCTCGCGCGCGCTGGAATGCCCCGATGCGCGCGCTCGGCGTCCTGTTTTCGCGCTTCGATCTGTATCTCACACCCACCTGTGCGCAGCCGCCGGCGCGTATCGGAGAATTGGCGCCACCCGCCTGGCAGCACGCGCTGCTGAACCTGGTTCTGCGATTCGGACTCGGCGGCGTGTTGCGTCGTAGCGGCCTGGTGGAGCAACTGGCATTCGACAATCTGCATCGCACCCCGTTCACCCAACTCGCCAACCTCACCGGTACGCCGGCGATGTCGGTGCCTTGGCGCCTGGATGACAAGGGTTTGCCGGTTGGGGTGCAGTGTGTCGCAGCATGGGGAAGAGAGGATCTGCTGCTGCGGGTTGCAAGTCAACTGGAGCAGGCTCGCCCCTGGGCACATTGGCGTCCACCCATTTTTGCCGCGTGAAAGTGGGCGCCGAAGCGTCCCTTACTGGGGTCACTTGGGACTTCGGTCACGCGCCGTGGCGAGAAACACCTCACTCACCCAGAGCGCCTCGCCACCAAAGACAAAGGACGATCGCCGCGCCCATGGCGACTGGCCGCGATCGTTGCCGGCTGTGCGCGCCAGGTGCAAAAGGGCGTGCGAAGCCGCTAGCCGCTTGACCCGCATGGCGCTGCGCCGGGTTTGCGGGCGGGTGAACACCGCGTCGCCCACCGGCTTGACGCCCAGATGCCGCAACAGCCGCCAGGGTCCGCGCAAGGCCGACATGGCGCACACGCTATGCCCAAGCACCCGCGGCACGCCATCGGCGATCAGCAATACGTCGCGCCGCCAGACCTTGCGTCCGCGGGGCAGACCGAGCAGGACATACTCATCGCGCAAGGCACGCGCCGCCCCTTGCCGCAACAGCCGCAACTCAAATTGAGTACTGTCCTGACGCAAGCGCCGGGTGAGCGAGCCTGAGTCGGTCAGCCAGCTTTCCAAGCCACTGCGCCGCCCTGAAGGCAGGGCGGGATGCCAGGGTTCAGCAGAAGGCGCGGGAATGCCGCGTATGCGGTGAAGAGCCATGTGCGAACCGGGCAAAACGCACAGTATCGATCATGCCCGGTGCGCACCAATGGGTTCAACCGACATGCTTGGCGAAAAACGCCAGCGCACGTTCGCGGGCGAGTTGCGCCGACGGTGCGTCATAGCTGCCGCGCGCGTCGCAATTGAAGCCGTGATCGGCGTCGTACACATAGAACTCCGCCGTGGGATTGGCCGCACGCACCGCTTCGCGGTCGGCTTCGGAAATATGTGCGTCACGAAGTCCGTAATGGAATTGCAGCGGGCCTTGAGCCTTTTCGTCGACAAGTTGCACATTGCGCCCGCCGTAGTAACTCACCGCAGGCAAACCGGAGCGAATGGACGCCAGATAGGCGACGCTGCCGCCCCAGCAAAAGCCCACCACGCCGATCTTGCCAGCAGACTCCACCGCCCGCGCTGCCGCCTGCACCGAGGCTAGCGCGCGGTCGAAGCCCAACTCGGTGACAAGCGCGCTGCCCTTTTGCATGCCGGGCTGGTCGTAACCCAGTTCCACGTCTTGCTCCACGCTGTCGAACACCGCCGGGGCGATGGCGAGATAGCCCGCGGCGGCATAGCTGTCCGCCACACTGCGGATATGCGCATTCACGCCAAAAATCTCCTGGACGACGACAATGCCGCCCTTGGGCTTGCCCACGGGTTCAGCGAGGTAGGCGCTGATGGTCTGGCCGTCGACGGTGTGCAGGGTCAGGGTCTTGTGCTGCATGCGATGCTCCTTCAGGGGTTGGTTATGGGAAAGAATTGTGCGGCGAACCCGCCGGATGCGCTGCACCGATCCATTTGCCCCGAAAAGGCAGCCGGCTATCGCATCATGGCAGTTGCACGCAGTCGAGATGGCGAGGCCGCCATGCCCGTGCAGCCGCGTGAAGGAATCATCGGACCATGTCATAGCCGCCGCGCAACGCTCTGTGGATCGATCGCACTGCGTCAAGGAAAAAAGGAGGAAATTGCATTGAAAAACGGTTTACATTGTGACAAATGCCCGATTTTGATCCGCGGACACTGATCCCGTTGCCACACCATGCTGCCTTCCGAAATCTTCCAGTCCTGCATTGACGACGCCATCCAACGCTCGGATGACCTGATGCGTTCGGTGGTGCGCCAGGTCATCGAAGCATTGGAACAGCAGGCCGAAACGGCCGGCACTGGCCGCGATCGGCAGCAGTTCTCCGACATGAGCCAAGCCTTGCGACAAAACGAAGGCAAGCTGATTCAGGCTTTCGTCGACCGGTTTCATACGGTGCTGGACGAGGAAATCCAGGGACAGAAGCCGGTCACGACCAAGGACCTGCAACTCGAAGCGCTCAGCTTGGTCGATGAATCGGATCTGGAGGAAGGCGTGGAGGTCTCCCGCCTCACCCACATGCTCGAATCAGAGGCGCAGTGGGAGGTGCGTGATCTCGGCGCACGGCTCGACAGCCTGCGCGCGGGGGAGGACGCCTCACCGCACATCAATCCGCTTCGCCCGGAGGTGTTCAGCAAATCCTTGCACCACGCGCTGGGCATGGTCGAACTCGACGCCGAAGAGCGGCTCGGCCTGTTGCGCGCCTTTGGCAAAGGCATGTCGGCCGCGCTGAAAGACACCTACGCGCTTTACAACAAACGTCTGGCTGAACTGCAGGTGGAGCCCGCGCAATATCGCAGACAACGCCGCGCAGCCATTCGCCCGACAGCAGACGGGATGGACGAACAGGCGCTGGCCAGTGCCGCGCTAAGCGGCTCCGAACTGCACCTGGAAGCCCTGCAGCAACTGCTTGCCGGACGATTCGGGGCACCGCAGCCCGGCAGTGCAGAGCCGCAAGCCGCCTCCGGTTCTGGCTTTGCGCCGTCCGGTTTTGGTCCCTCAGGCTTTGCGCCGTCGAGCTTCGGCACCTCCGGCTTCAGCCCATCCGTATTCGGGCAGGCATTCGGCCTGAACCCACAGTTGCGCGACGCGCTTGACCGCCTGCTACTGAGTGACCGCCTGGGCCTGCGCGATGTGAACTGGCGCGACGAACCCGCGGCGACGGCCGCAGCGGTCAACCTCATCGAGCAACATCGCCAGAGCCTGTACGAGGTGGCCAACCGCCCGCTGGAGCGCCTCACCATCGACGTGGTGTCGCTGCTGTTTGATCACATCCTGGCCGACCCCAAGCTGCTGCCCGCGGTCAAGGCGCAACTGGCGCGACTGCAGATTCCGGTGCTGCGCCTGGGCCTGCGCGACGCCAGTCTGTTCAGCTCGCGCAACCATCCCACGCGCAAGCTGCTCAACCGCGTGGCCGAATACAGCGCCGGGTTCTCCAGTGTGGACGAGCCGGCGGCCCAGCGCTTTCTGCCCTTTCTCTCGCGCATGGTCGAGGCCATCGTCAATGCCGAAGAAGAAGACGCCACGGTGTTCGAGCAGCAACTCGCCGACCTGCAACGCCACATCGCCGAGGGCGCAGCGGCGGTGGAGCAGCAGCAGGCCGATGCGGTGGATGCGCTGCGCCGCGCCGAGTTCCGCAGCCTGCTGCATGGCGCGCTCTATCGCCATCTGCATGAGGTGTTCGCCCGGCTGCACACCCACACCCAGCTGCGCGACTTCATGCTGGAGCATTGGTCCACCGTGCTGGCCGAGTCGGTGCTGCGCTTTGGCGAGGATTCCGAAGCCTCGCAAACCTACAAACAGACCGCCAGCGATCTGATCTGGAGCGTGCAGCCCAAGACCGCCGAGGGCGATCGCAAGGCGCTGCTCAAACTATTGCCCGCGCTGGTGCAACATCTCAGCCAGGGGCTGGACCTGATTTCGCTGCCCTCGGAAAAACGGCAGGAGTTCATGACCTGGCTGATGGACGCACAGGCCCTGGCCATCCGCGGACAGGGCGAAGCCCAGCAGTCCACGTCGCGCGACGATGCCCTGCTCTTGCAGCGTGAGTGGTCACGCCTATTGCATCCGCAGCCCAGCAACACCGCGGCCAGCACCATGCCAGAAGCGCTGGTGCGAAACGAGGAAAAAGTGACCAGTGGGCTGATCGAAGCCAGCGATGTGCCCGCCGAGAAACAGCCGCCCGCTGGAGAGCCCGCAGAACCCAGCCAGGGTCCGGCCAGCCTGCCGCCTGGCGAACCCGCTCTGCTCTCCCCCACCGAAGTCGCGGGGCTGATTGCCTCGCTTGACATTGGCACCTGGGTGCAATTGCAGATTCAGGGACGCAGCGCCCGCGCCCAACTCACCTGGCGCAGTCCGCAAGGGCTGTTCTACATGTTCTCCAGCAAGGTCGGCGGACGCGCCCACTCCATGACCCGCCGCGCGCTGGAGCGCATGGCCGCGCAGGGACTCATCCTGCCGCTGGAAGCGCAGGGCCTGATGGACCGGGCCATGCAGGGCGTGGCCGAGCAGTTGCGTGAGCGCCAGGCCAGCGAATCGGCCTGAGCGTCATCCACTCGCCCGCCTCACACCACGGCGCCCCTCGGCGGCGTGTGCCGTGGTCGACGCATTTACACCTAAAAACACATCGCAGCTCACCACTTCGTTATATTCGATGAAACATTACGAAAGAGAGTAAATTGCGCTCTTTCAACCGTTTCACGAAATCACAAGGAGAGCGCTTGATGTCTCGTCGTATCCTGCTGAAACTTTCCATCGCCGCCGCAGCCAGCATCGCCAGCGCATCTGCCACAACCGCCTTCGCCGCCGAACCCATACTCGCCGTGGCCTACGCCGGATCCATGGGGGCATTGATGGACAAGGGCCTGGGCCCCGCGATTGCCAGGCAGGCGCATGTGCAATATCAGGGCAAGGGCGCCGGCGCCTTCGGTCTGGCGCACCTGATCGCGGCCAAGCAGATCAATCCCGATGTATTCGTCTCCATCACCCCGGGGCCGATCGCGGTGCTGCAAAAAGCCGGGCTGATCGATACAGCCGTGCCGGTGGCCAGCACGCAGATGGTCATTGCCTACAGCAACAAGAGCCAGTTCGCCGCCGACTTCAAGGCCGCCGCCGCAGGCAAGACGCCCTGGTACACCGTGCTGCAAAAACCCGGCATGCGCTTCGGGCGGACTGACCCCAAAACCGATCCGCAAGGTCGCAACATCGTGTTCACCATGCTGCTTGCGCAGACCTATTACAAGCAGCCGGGGCTGGCCGACCGGATTCTGGGGAAGGTCGACAATCACCGGCAGATCTTCACCGAGCCCTCGCTGCTTTCCCGGCTGGAATCTGGTCAGCTCGACGCTACCTCCGGGTACCTGAGCGCGGTGATTTCGCACAAGCTGCCCTACATCACGCTTCCTGGCCAGATCAACCTGAGCGATCCCGGCATGATCGCCGATTGGTACAGCAAGGCGCATTTCGATATCCAGCTCCCCAACGGCAAGACCGACACCCTCTCCACCCAGCCCCTGGTGTTCTACGCTGCCGTGCTGAAGAACGCTCCCAACCCCAAGGCAGGCGAGGCTTTCGTCAAGCTGATGACCAGCGCCGATGGGCAGGCCATGTTCCAGCACTACGGCTATAGCGCCCCAAGGGGCGGCGATCTCCACTCCGCCAAGTGACATAGAGGCTACAGCGACAATAGCGGCATGTCCCTGAGTCCGCTCGATACCGCCGTAGCGCCGTTCTTTTCGCCCCATGCCATGCAGGGGCAGACACGGCGCGCCTGGGTCGTTGCGGCCTTTGGACTGGCGGGGCTGATTTTCCTCAGCTTGCCGTTTGCCGGGCTATTCATCAGCACGCCGTGGAATGCACTGCACTTGCAGCAGGGCGATCTGAGTTCGCTCTGGGTCTCGGTGAGCTACACCCTGATTGCCGCGGCCATCGTGGTGACCTTTGGCACGCCGGTCGCCTGGTGGCTGGCGCGGCATGACTTTCGCGGCAAGTGGATCATGGAACTGTTGGTCCTGCTGCCCCTGCTCACCCCGCCGCTGGCCATGGGCTTGTTGCTGTCGATGAGCTACGGGCCATACAGCTGGATCGGCCAGCCCTTGAGCCGTCTCGGGCTGGATCTGACCAACACGCCAGCGGCTTTTCTGCTCGCGCAGGTGTATGGCAGCGCCCCGTATTTCATCGTCGCGGCGCGTTCGGCGTTTGAAGGCGTGCCGCGCGAGCTGGAGCAGATCTCGCTCACCCTGGGTCAGTCGCCGTGGCGTACGTTCTGGCGGATCACCGTGCCGTTGGCGGGTCTTGGCCTGGCCGCCGGCGTGGCGCTGGCCTGGGTGCGCGCCCTGGGCGAGTTCGGCATCGTGCTCATCGTTGCCTATTACCCGCAGGGCATTCCGGTGAAACTGTGGGTCAACCTGCAGGACACCGGCTTGTCCGCCGTCTATCCGCTGCTGTGGCTGTTCTTCCTCATCGGCCTGCCCTTGCCGCTTTTGCTCGGTGCGCTGTCGCGGCGCGGTCAGCCCGGGCGTTGAACCATGGCCCAGCGCGTCCATCTGCAGATTCACCAACCCATTGCGCTCGACGTGGACTTCGAGGTGCACGGCTTCACCGCCCTGCTGGGTTCCAGCGGCGAGGGCAAGTCGACCATATTGAAGGCGCTGGCGGGTTTGATTCCCAGCCAGGGCGAGCCCTTCGCTGCCTTGCCGCCGCAGCGCCGCCCTGTGGGCTATCTGCCGCAGGGGTATGCGCTGTTTCCGCACCTGCGCGCCTGGGAAAACGTGGCTTACGCGCTGGGCGGAAGGTTCAAGGAGCAGCATCAGGCGGCGGTCGGACTGCTGCAGTCGGTCGGCCTGGCAAGCCAGGTCGATCTGCGCCCGGCACAGTTGTCCGGCGGACAGCAGCAACGCGTGGCGCTGGCTCGCGCGCTGGCGCGGTCACCACAATTGTTGCTGCTCGACGAACCCACCTCGGCGCTCGACGCCAGCACCCGCGACGAGGTCATGGCCGAACTGGTGTCGCGCATGCATCAGCTCTCCATTCCCGCACTCGCCGCCACGCATGACGCCAGCCTGGCGGCGATGTCCGACTGGGTGGTGCTGCTCGCCAACCGCAGAGTCATCCAGCAGGGGCCGCCCGCCGAGGTCTTCGCGCATCCGGTCAGTGTGACCGCAGCCGCGCTGCTCGGCGTGCGCAACCGGTTTTCCGCACGCGTGCTGCACCATGCGCCTGAGCGGGGCCTCACCCTGCTGCAGTGGGATGACGCCAAGCTGCCGCTGTGCGCCCCCTTGCTCGCGCGATGCGAGCCGGGGTGTATCGTGGACTGGGCCATCTCGCCCGACGATGTGCGCCTGCCTCCGCTAAAGCCGGGACGGGCCTCCGAAGCGGAGAACCCGCTGCTGGGCCAGATCGAACATCTGGTGGTGCAAGGCGCCAGCGTGACGGCTGCCATGCGGTGCGGCGAAGCGCGAGTATGGCTGCGAGCGCCATTGAGGCTGATCGCGCATCACGGCCTGCGCGTCGGCTCCAGCATCACCGTGCATGCACGCGCTGAGCACCTGCTGTGCTGGCCGCGATGAACAGCGCCCTATTCGTGCAAAAGCTTTTGCAGGATATCGAGATCGGGCTGAATGGCGCGTAGGGCCTTACGCTCCATGCGGCGATAGATGGACAACACCTCGCGCCCCAGCGGGGTGAGCAGCGCACCACCGCCGCCGGCGCCGCCCTTGGACGCTTCGACCAGCGGTTCCTTGTATGCCTGATTGACGCTATGGATCAGCAACCAGGCACGGCGGTAGCTCATGTTGAGTTCGCGCCCTGCCGCGGAAATGGACCCCGTGCGCTCCAGCGCCTCCAGCAAGGCGGCCTTACCGGGGCCGAGGGCCGTGCCCTGCTTGATTTGCAGACGCACGCGCGGAAGCGAAATCGCGGGGTGCGGTGAAGTGCCGTGTTCCGTGTTGTTCTCGTCCATGTGCATAGCGTAACGCCTCTGCATTCCGCGCGGATCAGCGCACAACCGCACCTCGGGGCGCAGCCTGCAAGGACTGCAAACCCTCGGGCGCCTTGTCCAGGACTTGCACGACATCAAGTCCGTAGCGGTCACCCATCCCCAGTTCCACCTGCAAGGGCAGGCCGTCACTCTGCCGCAGCCAGATGCGCAGCGTTGCACTGCTTTGCACGCTCTGGGCGTCCAGCAGTGTGCAGGCCACCTCCTGCCCCTGCCATTGCAGCGTCACGCGACGCGGGGCGATATGCGCCGTCTGCACCTTGTCGTTGATGAGCAGCGGCACGGTGAACGGCTTGCCGGGCAGCGCACGCTGCAGATAGCCCCAGCTCAGCGTGAGCGGATCGGTCAGCCCGGCCGGCGCGGGCTTTCCCTCCGGCGCGGGTCCGGACGCTGATTGGCCTGCAGTCTGAATGACCATGCGTTGCTGCTCGATCTGCATTTGGGTGGCCGGACTGTTGCCGCGCTGATTGGTCGCCCCGAGGAGAGCGGGATGGCCGTCATGCACCTCGCCGCTTGCCGTGCGCACCCAATGCAGACGGCGCAGCAGCGCGGCCAGCGCACCACGCGGAGTGAGGGTACTGTCAATGCGATAGGCGCCGCTGCCGCTCAAGGGCAAGGACACCCTGTCCTGCGCCGTCGCCACGCCCCGTTCCCCGCCCAGCCCGCCGATCAGCACCAGCAGTTGCGCACCGCCCGAATCCGTCCCCTTGCCATCCGACTCCAGATGCACGTGCCAGTCGGCCTGCAGCTGGACATTCGCGGCCACGGGTTGCGCGGATGCCACGCCGGGCAGCAGCCCGGCGGCACACACAAAAAGCCCCGCGATCAACAGCCGGGGGCGCAAGAACAAGACCGATGGAAAGCGCGTGGTGATGGGATGCATTTTGAATGAACGCGGGATGCAGGCCTTCAGCCGACAACTTGCCTTGGATGTCAGGCTTAAAACCTATATTTTTTATGTATTAAATAAAAACAATGCGTTTTACTTGTTATTGAACGCTACCTAGCATGCATCCATCGCTGCAATCTTCTGCTTGGGAACTCCTCATGTCCTCCTGGAAACCTTTGAATCGCCTGCCCTCGCCCATGGAATTGGTGCGGCAGTTCACACCAAACTGGTTCACCGTGAACATGGGCACGGGAATCACTTTTTTGCTGTTGGCGCAGTTTCCGGGGCAGATCGCAGGCCTGCACACTCTGGCCTATGGGCTGTTCATTGCGGATGCCTTCATTTTCGCGCTGTTTGTCGGCTTGTTCACCGCGCGATGGCTGTTTTTCACCGAAGACGCGCTGCCGTTGCTGCGCCATCCGGTGCAGTCCATGTTTCTCGGCGCGCTGCCAATGGCATTGATTCCGCTGGTCAACGGCCTGGTGTTGTTTTACCCCGGCGATCCGGTCGTTGCGCAATGGGCTTTGCACCTGTGGTGGATCGACGCCGGCCTGTCCCTGCTGACCGGCTGGCTGGTGCCCTGGTATCAATTCACTGCACAGGACCACAGTCTGGACCGCATGACCGGCGTCTGGCTGCTGCCGGTCGTACCCGCGGAAGTGGCTGCATCGAGCGCGGGCTATCTGGCGCAGCACCTGCCGACGGCACCGTCGCAATCGCTGGTCGTGGCCGGCTACGCACTGTGGGGCATGTCGGTCCCGGTGGCACTGGGCATTCTCACCGTGCTCTATCTGCGTCTGGCCCTGCACAAGCTGCCGCCGAAGGAGCTGGGCGTCTCCACCTGGCTGAGCCTGGGTCCGATCGGCACCGGCGCCTTTGCCCTGCTGACACTGGGAGCTGCCGCGCCGCATGCCTTCGCGGACACCGTGATGGCCCCGGTCGCCGCTCTAGCCGGGCCGCTGGGCGTGATTGGCGCGCTCGTGCTGTGGGGGTTGGGACTGTGGTGGTTGGTGACCGCAGTGGCGCTCACCGCCATTCAGGTGCGGCGCGGTCTCCCGTTCAACCTTGGCTGGTGGGGCTTCACCTTCCCGCTGGGGGTCTATACCGCCGCCAGCCTGAGTCTGGGTGGGCGCACGGGCATGCCGTTTTTCACCGCGTTCGCTGCCGCACTCATCGTGGCGCTAACTGGCGCATGGGTGGTGGTGGCGGCGCGCAGCGCCCATGGCCTGTGGCACGGCCACTTGGTGCAGGCCCCTTGCCTGAACTCCAGGACGACATTGGCAATCAAGGAAGTCTGAGACCAGGAAACGGACCGCCAACGCGCACCATCAGAGAAGGCGCACGCCCAAAGTGTCCCGTTCACTCCTTCACCCGCTCCAGCGGCTCAGCGACAAAGCGCTGCGGCGCGGTGTATTGCAGGAAGTGCCGGTTGGTGCAGCGGGCAAACAGGGCCATGCCCAGACGGTTGGCGATGTCAAAACCCATCTGCGTCACGCCGGAACGCGACACCAGAATAGGCACACCCATCAGCGCGCACTTGATGACCATCTCCGAAGTGAGTCGCCCGGTGGTGTAGAACACCTTGCCGGCACCTTCGACGCCGTGCAGCCACATCCAGCCGGAAATGGCATCCACTGCATTGTGCCGCCCCACGTCCTCGGTGAACATCAACGACCGGCCGCCTTCGAACAGGGCGCAGCCGTGCACCGCACCAGCCGTCTTGTAGAGTGAGTCGTGCAGCCGCATGGCCTCGAGCAGAGCGTAGAGCTCGCTCTGGTGAATGCGGGCCCCGGGGTCAAGGGTGAGACTGTCGACTTCATCCATCAGGCTGGCATATACCGTGCCCTGCCCGCATCCGGTGGTGACGACGCGGCGGCCCGCGCTGCGGTGCGCCAGATCCGCGACGCCGCAGCGGCTGGTGATCGAGCAGGCGCCCACGTCCCAATCGACCTGCACGGATGCAATGTCGGTGATGGAGCGCACCAGCCGCTGGTTGCGCAAATAGCCCAGCGCCAGCAGTTCCGGCGCCGCGCCAACGGTCATCAGGGTGACAAGCTCCTGCTTGTCTAGGTAGAGCGTGAGGGGACGCTCCGCGGGAACATGCACTTCCTGCGTTTCGCCAAATTCGTTGCGCACCATCACGCCGCGCGTGAGGCTGGCACGCGCGGCGCTCAGTTTCGGCAGACGCGGAGGCGATGGCGCCGGTTCGGGGTGGGGCAAGGGAGTTTCTGACTGAGCCATCGATACATTTCTCCGGACGTGTTCAAGACAGGACAGGCCGGCAAGACCGCGCGACCTGCCCACACCGCATGCGCTCCGGTGATCCGCCGATTCTGCACGGATGCTTCAGCGACGGCGCCCACGCCAGGGTCAGTCTGCCGCGTCGATATCGCGATCTTTGGTTTCGGGCAGGAAGAGCAGGCCGATGACAAAGCCGCCCGCCGCGACGATCACCGGATACCACAGGCCATAGTAGATGTTGCCGTTCTGTGCCACCAGAGCGAAAGCGATGGTCGGAAGCAGCCCGCCAAGCCAGCCGTTGCCGACGTGATAGGGCAGGCTCATCGAGGTGTAGCGGATGCGTGTGGGGAACAACTCGACCAGGGCTGCGGCGATCGGTCCGTACACCATGGTGACGTAAATCACCAGCAGCGCCAGGATGGCGACCACCATGGGAATGTTCATCCGGGCCGGGTCGGCCCTGGCGGGATAACCCGCCGCCTTGAGGGCGGCGCCGATGTCCCTTTTCAGCGCAGCCTCCTTGTCCCTGAACGCGTCGGGTGGGAGATCCTTGGCGCCGGGAACGGTCATGGCCTTGTCGCCGATCCGGATCACCGCACGGCCGTTGCCGTTCCTGATTTCATAGTTGGCCGATTCGGCCGCCAGCATCTGCTTGGCGATGTCACACGACGAGGTGAACTTCGTCGTACCGGTCGGGTTGAACTGGAAGGTGCACTGCGGGGGATCAACCGTCAGGGTCACCGGCGAGTTCTGCACTGCCTGATACAGCGCCGGATTTGCGTAATGCGTTAGCGCCTTGAACAGTGGGAAGTAGGTCAAAGCAGCAATCAGGCAGCCCGAGAGAATGATGGGCTTGCGACCAATGCGGTCGGACAGCGCGCCGAACACAATGAAGAACGGCGTGCCGATCAACAACGCCGAGGCAATCAGCAGATTGGCTGTCACCGCATCGACCTTGAGCGTCTGCGTGAGAAAGAACAGAGCGTAGAACTGTCCCGTGTACCAGACCACGGCCTGCCCGGCGACCAGTCCCAACAGCGCCAGAATCACAATCTTCAGATTACCCCAGCGCGCAAAGGCCTCGGTAAGCGGTGCCTTGGAGACCTTGCCCTCGGCCTTCATCCTGACGAACGCGGGAGATTCGTTGAGCTTGAGGCGGATCCAGACCGAGACGCCGAGCAGCAAGATGGACACGAGAAAGGGAACCCGCCAGCCCCAGTCGCCGAATGCCTCTTCGCCTATCGCGGTGCGCACGCCAAGGACCACCAGCAAAGACAGGAACAGCCCGAGCGTGGCCGTCGTCTGGATCCAGGCGGTGTAGGCGCCACGCCGGCCGCGCGGCGCGTGTTCGGCCACATAGGTTGCCGCGCCACCATATTCCCCGCCCAGCGCCAGGCCTTGCAGCAGGCGCAGCACGATGAGGATGATCGGCGCGGCGACGCCGATGGCCGCATAGTTCGGAAGAATTCCGACGATGAAGGTCGACAGGCCCATGATCAGAATCGTGACCAGAAAGGTGTACTTGCGACCGATCATGTCGCCCAGTCGGCCGAAGACCAGCGCACCAAAGGGCCGCACGATAAAGCCTGAAGCGAACGCCAGCAGCGCAAAGATGAAGGCGGATCCGGTGTCGAGTCCGGCGAAAAACTGCCGCGCGATGATGGCGGCAAGCGCACCATACAGATAGAAGTCATACCACTCGAACACCGTGCCGAGCGACGACGCAAAAATCACCCGCCGGTCGCTGGGCGACATGGCGGAGGCTGGTCGATCGATTGCGGCGGAAACCATGCACAAGTCTAAGGGCGCAGAGCTTGACTGAATCACCCGGAAGCGCGCAGAAGTTCCAGACATGAAAAAACCGGCGCGAGGCCGGTTCTTTCGTAGCGAAAACGCTTCAGCCAGGAAGACCCACGGTCGGGTTGCCGAGGTTGGTCCACTCGTTCATCGAGTTGGCATAGAGCTTGGAATTCTTGTTGCCAAGAATTTCATGCACGACGAACCAGGCGCCCGAGGCCAGGTGGCCGGTGTTGCAATACGTCGTCGTCGGCGCATCGGCGCTGATGTTGTACACATTGAAAATGTGCTTGTAGTCGGCAGCCGTCATGAAGCGGGTCACGCCGTCCTTGGTCTGGACGATGGCATCGGTCGAGAACGACTTGGCGCCAGGCAGATGGCCCGCGCTCTTGTTGATTCCCTTTTTGAAAATGCCCAGATACTGCTGAGTCGGGCGGGCATCGATGAATTGTTCGCTGCCCTTTTGCAGGTCCGCCTTGACCTGGCCGATGGTCGCCATGATCGCGTGGTCTTCGCCTGTCGACTTCCAGTCGCCCATGGCCTTGGGCGCCGCGTCGGTGCTGACCTTGTAGCCGGCATTGAGCCACGCCGCGGTGCCGCCATTGAGAATGGTCACCTGACCAGCAGACTCACCAAAATAGCGCAACTGAAAGTACAGGCGGGTGCCCATATCCATCGGCGCCAGGCCTTCGCCTTCCGGCACGATGACGATGGGCTTGCCGCTGTTCAGGCCGGCCTTGTCCATGGCCGCGGTGAAAAATTCTGCAGTGGGCATCAGGGCCTTGAGTTTGACACCATCCTCCACGCGAGACTGCCGGATGTCGCCGAAATCAACCAGGATCGAGCCCGGCACATGGCCGCCGACCTTCATCACGGTGTTGTCCTTTCCCATCTTGGGCTGGGAGGTGAACATCTTGGTGGGGTTGTCGCCAACAGTGACGATTGTGACTTCGCTTTGGTGCGCCTTGAGCCACTGGGGGGTAACCAGTGGACCGGGCACGTTCATGGCGAAGGCGGCATGGGCTGTTCCCATGCCGATGGCGGCAGCGATCAGGGTTTTGGCAATTTTCATTTGGCTCCTCACGGGGGTTGGGAAGTTCGCCGATCTCGACGTTCGGCGATAGGTCTGTCCGTGCAACCGGTTCAGGCTGAACGGCACTGCATGCCCCACGCGCGAATGCAGCGCGGGCGGTATGGCATTCGGCGGGTGGGTTGCTTGCGCAGTACAGCACGCCGTGCTGCAAGATGTCTCCACATCAATCTTGTTGTCATCAGCACCATGGCCTGCACTTGCAGCGCCACGGCGCGCTCCCTGCTAAACGGGGCGGCGTCATCCGGGGTACAACCGAATCACGCCTGGCCAAGCTTCACGGCAACGAGGAGCAAAACCTGGATGACTCCACTCTAAGCAGGTGTCACCGCGGAAACTAGGGGCAGTATGTATCAACTGTGACCTTGCGTTTCTGTGGCACTGCCGCTGAAACACAGGCACTTTGAGCAAAATTTCATGCCTTGGGACGCACAAGCGTAAGGCACGCGGCTCGACCGCACCCACGCGATTTGCCAACATCAGAAGAGGCTGTTTTTTCCGGACGGTTCGCCTAGTCCCGGTCGCGCCCGATTCTCTGTGGGCCTTGGGTTAATGGCTCTACGGACAAGATGCAACGCCAACTGGTCTGGTGTCAGTCCGGCACCCGCCCGGCTGGCAGGGTGAACTGTAAAAATTCAACCGCAGGCGAGATGGGTCGCTAGGGAATTGCCAGGTTTTCCCGCAAAATCCGGGCAGCGCGCGGCGTTTTCGCGTCATCCCCCAAACCCGATGAGGAGCCCCGTATGTCCCTGATGCAAGATTTCAAAGCGTTTGCCGTCAAAGGCAATGTCATCGACCTCGCGGTGGCCGTGATCATTGGCGGCGCGTTCGGCAAGATCGTCGACTCTTTGGTCAACAACATCATCATGCCGGTCGTCGGCGCCATGTTCGGCAAGCTCGATTTTTCGAATCTGTTCATCGTGCTCGGCAAAGTTCCCGAGGGGACGGCGACGACCCTGGACGCGATGAAAAAGGCTGGCGTGCCGGTCCTCGGGTATGGCCAGTTCATCACCGTCTCGATCAATTTTCTCCTGCTCGCCGTGATTATTTTCATGATGGTCCGCATGATCTCCAAGCTCAAGCATGCCGAGCCGCCTGCCGCGCCTGCACCGACGCCGGAAGACATATTGCTGCTGCGCGAAATTCGCGATGCGCTGAAAAAGTAAGAGCGTCAGAACCGCACTCCGCTGCA
>JBAUTC010000294.1:0-8950 GCA_049582025.1 Thiomonas sp. | reverse complement strand
GCAAAGCGGCATGCGCATCGACCACACCGCACCCAACACCTTTTCCTTTCCACCACAACCTCACGAGGACTCACCATGCAACGCCGCGATTTCCTGAAGGCTTCTGCCCTGCCCCTGCTGGCTGCGGCCAACATCTCAACGGCCCGCGCTGCCGGGATTGTCGAACTGCCGATGTATTACCCAGTTGCCGTGGGCGGCCCCATCGCCAAGATCATCGACGGTTACGCCGCGCAGTTTCACCAGGCCAACCCGGACGTGGTGATCAAGCCCATCTATACGGGTAGCTATCAGGACACCATCACCAAGACCATCACCGCTTTGCGCAGCGGCGGTGATGGCGCACCGAAGATGGCAGTGGCGCTTGCGGTGGACGTGTTCACCTTGTTCGACCAGGGCGTGCTGGTCGCAGCTGAAGACCTGGCCAAGGGCGACAGCGCCTGGCTCAAGAGCTTCTACCCCGCCTTTCTCGCCAACTCGGAGATCGCGGGCAAGACCTGGAGCGTGCCCTTCCAGCGTTCCACCCCGGTGCTGTACTGGAACAAGGAAGCGTTCAGGTCCGTTGGACTGAACCCGGAGAAGGCACCAGCCAACTGGGACCAGATGCGCGATATGGCCCGCCGCCTGACCAGGCTGCACAACCCCTCCAGCCCGACCGATTGGGGCCTGCAGATCCCCTCGTCCGGCTTCCCGTACTGGCTGTTCCAGGGGCTGTCCATCGAAAACGGCCAGGCGCGCCTGGCCTCGTCCGATGGCAAGAGCACCTCTTTCGACGCTCCTGAGACCATCGGTGCACTCGATTACCTTGTCAACCTCTCGCGCAAGGACAAGGTCATGCCCGAGGGCATCATCAACTGGGGCACCACGCCGCAAGATTTTTTCCAGCACCGCTGCGCCATGATGTGGACCACCACCGGCAACCTCACCAACGTCAAGGCACATGCCAAGTTCGACTTCGGCGTGGCCATGCTGCCGCAGCACAAACGCCGCGGCGCGCCCACTGGCGGTGGCAACCTCTACGTGTTCAACAACACCACCGAAGCCGAGCGAGCGGCCGCCCTGCGCTTCATTCGCTGGGTCACATCGCCTGAGATGGCGGCGGACTGGGGCATTCAGACCGGCTATGTGGCCACCAGCCCGGCAGCGTGGAACACGCCGCGCCTGAAAGCGTATGTCGCCGGTTTCCCGCAGGCGGCGGTCGCACGCGACCAGTTGCAACATGCCGAGCCCGAACTCTCGACCCACGACAACCAGCGCATCACCAAGGTGTTCAACGACGGGCTCGAAGCCGCCATAACCGGACAAAAAACCCCGACCGCGGCGCTGAAGGACGCGCAGTCCATAGCCGAAGGCATGCTGCGACGCTACCGCAATAGCTGATCGACCGAGGCAGTGCTGCAGTCTCAATCACCGCAGCGCTGCCTACCCCCTTCTCTCAAGTCCATTCCGATGCTTCCATCGCCATCGCACGGCGCAGCTCGCGCCGCCTTGCGGCAGACCCTCGTTGCCTGGGCGCTGCTCGCCCCAGCGATCGTCCTGCTCACCGCGTTCACCTTGTACCCGGCGCTGGTCACCTTGTGGCAAAGCGTGATGTCCACGCCGACCGGCAACCAAGCCAGCCACTTCGTCGGCGCCCAGCAATTTGCACAGATGCTCGCCGATCCGTTGTTTCGCAAGGTCATGCTCAACAACCTGCTGTATGCGGCGGGGTCCATTCCCGCGTCGGTGGTCATCGCCCTGCTCATGGCGCTGCTGGTCAACGTCCGTTTTCCTGGCAGGGCGCTGGCGCGCATGGCCTACTTCACCCCCACGGTGCTGCCGCTTGTGGCTGCAGCAAACATCTGGCTCTTTTTCTACACGCCTGGGTATGGCCTGCTCGACCGATGCCTGCACCTTCTCGGGCTGCAAGGACACAACTGGCTCGGCGAACCGTCGACCGCGCTGTGGGCCGTGACTGCGGTTGCCGCGTGGAAGCAAGCGGGCTTTTTCATGATCTTCTACCTGGCCGCGCTGCAGAACATCCCATCCCAGCTGGTGGAGGCCGCACGCATCGAAGGCGCTTCGCGGTGGCAGGTGTTTCGCCGCGTCACACTGCCGCTCATCGGACCAACGACCCTGTTCATTCTGATCAATGCGGTGATCGGCGCGTTCAGCCTCGTGGATGCGCTGTTCGTACTCACCAATGGCGGTCCGGACAACGCCAGCAATCTGCTCCTGTACTACATCTACCAAAACGCCTTCCAGTACTGGGATACGGGCTACGCCGCCGCGCTCACCGTGGTGCTGATCGCCCTGCTCGGCCTGGTGTCCTGGGTGCAGTTCGCCAGCATGGGAAGGCGCACACATTACCAATGAAACATCACAACCCCCTGCTTGCTGCGGGCGCGTGGACGCTTGCACTGCTGTGGATCATGCCGCTCCTGTTTGCGGTTTGGACCGCGTTCCATTCGGCGGGCGACATCGCGCACGTCCATCTGCTGTCGCCAATCACCCTCGACAACTTCGCCCGCGCCTGGCAGGCCGCACCGTTCGCCCGCTATTTCTTCAACACCTTTCTTGTCGTCACGATGATTCTCGTAGCGCAGCTGTTCGTGTGCGCACTGGCCGCCTACGCATTTGCCCGCTACCGCTTTGTCGGGCGCAGTCTGCTGTTCGCTCTGGTCATGGTGCAGCTGTTGGTGATGCCCAACATGCTCATCGTCGAAAACTACAACACCATGGCACGACTCGGTCTGGTCGATCATCTACTGGCCATCGGCCTACCATACTTCGCCTCAGCCTTCGGCATCTTTCTGCTGCGCCAGACCTTTCTCAGCGTGCCGCGCGAGCTGGTGGACGCCGCCAGCATCGAAGGCGCAGGGGCATTTGCTGTGCTCTGGCACGTCTACCTGCCGCTGGCTCGCCCGGTACTGGTGGCCTATGGCCTGGTGTCGGTCAGTTATCACTGGAACGACTTTCTCTGGCCCCTCATCGTCACCAACTCCCCGAGCAGCCGTGTGCTCACCGTGGGTCTGCAAGTGTTCTCCACCGCGGATCAGGGAATCGATTGGACCGTCATCAGTGCCGCAGCGCTGATGACATCCGCCCCACTTCTGCTCGCCTTTCTGCTGTTTCAGCGGCACTTTGTGCAGAGTTTCATGCGGGCGGGAATTCGTTGATTCAGATGCATTCTGAAGCACACGCGCTTAGCCCAATAAAATGTCAAAAAAATGACGACACAAACAAGTCGCAAATGTGCAACTACTGCAAAATATGACGATTTTGTCATTATCTGATCAAACTCGATTTCTATATTTCATTTCAGCCTCTCCAGGGCGATTGTGAACGAACCTGTTTCGTCAGCAATATTTTGCGGGGTGAGACAAAAATCTCACCCCACTTTTTTTCCTACAGGAGATCTGAATGAAAAAGACTTTGATGGCCGCAGCAATTTTCGGCCTGTTTTCCAGCGCGGCATTTGCCGCCGACAGCGCCACCATGTACGGCATTATTGATTTGGGCGTCGCGCATTATGACAATGGTGCCAGCACAGTCACGAACATGTCCCAAGGCGGCGTGAGCAATTCGCGTATCGGCCTGACGGGCAAAGAAGATCTGGGCGGCGGACTCAATGCCATCTTCAAGCTGGAAACCGGCTTTTGCGCGCAAGGCGGCCCGCTGACCAGCGGCGGCTTCTGCTCCGGTGGCGGCTTCTTCCAGCGCCAGTCCTGGGTTGGCCTGCAAGGCGGCTTCGGCACGCTGCGCATGGGCCGTTACTACACCTACTCCGACCTGGACCTGTATGACTTCGACCCGTTCACCGACAACACGGTGGCAGGAAACGGCAACCTGCCGGAAAAATGGATTCCGGTGCGTTTCAGCCAGTCGATCACATACGATTCCCCGTCTTTCGGCGGCTTTGACGTCGGCGCGCAAATCGCGTTTGGCGACGGCTCGGGCCTGACCAGCAGCACCGCCTCAAGAACCATCGGCGGCTACGGTCTGCGCGCCCGCTACCTGAGCGGCCCGGTTCGCGTCAGCTTGGAATCGACGGTCGCCAAAGACGCCAACGGCAACGCAACGACCAAGGATGTCCGCATCTCTGGTGGCTATGACCTCGGCATCGTCTCCTTGATGGCTCTTTATGGGCAGAACAGCCCGGACAGCGCCGTGCTTGCGACATACAACAAGCAAAAGTATTACATGATTGGTGCTGTCGTTCCGATGGGTGCTGGCAGCCTGCGTGCTTCTTATACCCAGATTAAGGACGATACCGTTGCCAACGCTGGCGCGAAGCAAATCGGCCTTGGTTACTGGTATAACCTGTCCAAACGCACCATGCTGTATGTGAACTATGCGCACATCAGCAACGATGCCAACGCACTTTACACCGTTGGCGTTGGCAACGATGCGCCCAAAGGCCCCAATGGTTCAAGCACTTCCGGATTTATGTTTGGCATGAAACATAGCTTCTAAAGTCTGCTGATTGTTCATAATCTGAATTTATTATCCTGACGGGGCTCCCGTCAGGATTTTTTATTGGAGCAAAAATGAATAAAACACAGTTTCTTGCCGGCGTGACTGTCACATTGGCCTGCGGCCTGAGCGGTGTGGGCTTGAGCAGCGCGCACGCTGCCGACCGCATCAAGATCCAGTTCTGGAACGCAATGAGCGGCGAGCTGGGCAAGACCGTGCAGCATGTGGTGGACGAGTTCAACGCCTCGCAAACGCAGTACGAAGTCGTCTCGATCAACAAGGGCAGCTACCCCGACACCATGATGTCGGCCATTGCCGCGTTCCGCGCCAAGAATCCGCCCGACATCGTGCAGGTGTTCGATGTCGGCACCGCCACGCTGATGGCGGCCAAGGGTGCGTATGTTCCGGTGTACGAGCTGATGGCCAAGCAAAACATTCCCTTTTCCACCAGCCAGTTCATCGGGGGCGCGGCGAGCTATTACTCCAACGCGCAGGGCAAGCTGGTGTCCATGCCGTTCAATTCCTCTACCCCGGTGCTGTACTACAACAAGGATCTGCTGGCCAAGGCGGGCGTGCAGCCCCCCAGGACCTGGCAGGAAATGGGCGAAGCAGGGAAGAAGCTGATGGCCAGCGGCGCCAAGTGCGGCTTCACCACCGGCTGGCCGGACTGGGTGCAGTTTGAGCAGTTCTCGCTGTGGAACGGCATTCCCTACGCCACGCAGGACAACGGGTTCAAGTCGTACAAAAACGTCAGGCTGTTGGTCAACGGTAAGCCGTTCGTCAACCACCTTGCCGATCTGGCGCGGTGGTCGCAGGTCGGCATCTTCAAATACGCCGGCACCGCCAGCACCAATGCCACGCCCCTGTTCAACAGCGGTGAATGCGCCATGTATATGGACAGCTCATCTGCTTTCGCATCGGTCAAGGCCGGTGCCAGATTTCCGTTCGGCATTTCTCCCATGCCGTATGACGCCAGTCTTAAAACCGCACCGCAAAACACCGCCGTGGGCGGCGCCTCGCTGTGGGTGATGAAGGGCAGTCCCGCCAACCATTACCCAGGCATCGCCAGGTTCCTCGACTTCCTCGGCTCGGCCAAGACACAGGCGTACTGGGCCAAGTCCACGGGCTATGTGCCAGTGAGCAAGGCGGGCTTCGGCCTCTTGAAAGCCGAGGGCTTCTACGAGAAGTACCCCGGAGCGATGGTCGCGATCGACGAGTTGACCAACAAGCCGCCAAAGCCCTTCACCATGGGCATCCGTCTGGGCTACATGCCCCAGATCCGCGACACCATCCGTGCCGAAATGGAAGACGCTCTGGCGGGCAAGAAGACCGCGCAACAAGCCATGGACGCCGTCGCGAACAAGGGCGACAAGCTGCTTGCGCAATTCGGCCAGACTGCGGCCCAATAAAGCATGATGGGATCCGCCCCCACTGCCGTTTCAAGCGCAGCTCCGCGCTTGTAACGGCGCAAGGCACGCGACGCGGCGCCCTTTCCGCATCGCGTCCTTCCGTATCTCTTTCTGGTACCACAACTCGCGGTGACCGTGCTGTTTTTCGTCTGGCCCGCGCTGCAGGCGCTGTCAGGCGCGGTCTATCAGACCGACCCGTTCGGCCTGAGCCAGCAATTCGTCGGTCTGAGCAATTTTGTCAACCTGTTTGACGAACACAGCTATTTGCGGGCCTTCCGCGTGACTGCGCTCTACGCCGTCGCCGCCACACTATTGGCGATGGGGCTCGGACTATTGCTCGCCGTACTCACCGACAGTCTGGTGCGTGCACGGGGCGTGTATCGCACCCTGTTCATCTGGCCGTATGCGGTGGCTCCGGCCATCACCGGCGCGCTGTGGATGTTCCTGTTCTCGCCGCAGATCGGCGCGGGCGCGCAAGTGCTGCAGGCGCTGGGGGTGAGATGGAATTACATCCTCGATGGCGACCAGGCCTTGCTGCTCATCATCGCCATGACGGCCTGGCAGCAGATCGCCTACAACTTTCTATTCTTCACCGCCGGGCTGCAGGCCATCCCCGCATCGCTGCTCGAAGCCGCCTCGCTGGACGGTGCAGGACCGGTGCGCCGGTTCTGCACCGTGGTGTTTCCGCTGCTGGCGCCGACCAGCTTCTTTCTGCTCGTGATGAATAGCGTGTTCGTGCTGTTCGACACCTTCGGGCTGATCAATATCGTCACCAAGGGCGGGCCGGGCGAGTCCACACAGACGCTGGTGTACAAGCTCTACCAGGACGGCTTCCAGAACCTCAACCTGGGCTCTGCAGCCGCGCAGTCGGTCGTGTTGATGCTGCTGGTCGCTGCGCTCACCATCGTGCAGTTCCGCTACGTCGGCAGGAAGGTGCATTACCAGTGAAGCCCCCAATCCTTCAATCTGCCGCGCTGCGCCATGCGGTGCTCATCATCATGGCTGCGCTCATTGCCCTGCCGCTGTATTTGGCTCTGGTGGCAGCCAGTCATGCGCCGCAGGCGCTGCTCGGCCATTTTCCGCTGCTGCCCGGCGACAAGTTGTTCGACAACCTGGGCGAGGTGCTGACCAAGGGCCTTCCGGGCACCATTCCGGTGTGGCGCATGCTGCTCAACAGCCTCATCATGGCGCTGGGCATCACCGTAGGCAAGCTGTTCATCTCCATTCTCTCGGCATATGCGGTGGTGTATTTCCGCTTTCCGCTGCGCATGGCGGCGTTCTGGCTGATTTTTTTCACCCTGATGATGCCCATCGAGGTGCGCTTCTTCCCCACCTACCAGATTTCGGCAAATCTGCACCTGCTCAACAGCTACAACGGCCTGATCTTTCCGCTCATTGCATCGGCCACTGCCACCTTTTTGTTCCGCCAGTTTTTCATGACCCTGCCGCGCAGCCTCGCAGACGCCGCGCGCATCGACGGGGCGGGACCGATCCGTTTCTTCCTCGACATGGTGCTGCCACTGTCGCGGACCAATATCGCAGCGCTGTTCGTGCTGGTATTCGTCTACGGCTGGAACCAGTACCTCTGGCCGCTGCTCACCACCACGGATGCGGGTTACACCACCGTAGTCATGGGCATGCAGGGGATGATCACCGCCGGGGCCGCGTTCGCGCTGCCGCGCTGGGACCTCATCATGACCACCGCACTGCTGGCCTTGCTGCCGCCCGTCCTGGTGGTGCTGCTGCTGCAGCGCTGGTTCATCAAGGGACTGACCGATTCCGATAAATAGACATGGCCACACTCGAACTTCGCAACGTCACGAAATTCTTCGGCGACACCACGGTGCTGCACCCCTCTTCGCTCGACGTTCCCGACGGCGAATTCGTCGTGCTCGTCGGCCCGTCGGGCTGCGGCAAGACCACGCTGCTGCGCATGATCGCGGGGCTGGAATCGCCCAGCGATGGCGACATTCTGATCGGCGGCAAACGGGTCAATGAGCTCGCACCCAGCGCACGCGACATCGCCATGGTGTTCCAGAACTACGCACTCTATCCGCACATGAAGGTGCGCGACAACCTGACCTACGGCCTGCGCCTGCGTGGCACGCAAAAGGCGGAAGTCGACCGCCGCGTGCAATGGGCTGCGGAGCTGTTGGGGCTGATGGAACTCCTCGACCGCAAGCCGTCCGCGCTGTCGGGCGGGCAGCGCCAGCGCGTGGCGATGGGCCGCGCCATCGTGCGTGAGCCACAGCTCTTCCTGTTCGACGAACCACTGTCCAACCTCGACGCACGGCTGCGCAACCACATGCGGGTGGAAATCAAGCAGTTGCACCAACGCCTGAACACCACCACGGTGTTCGTCACCCACGATCAGGTCGAGGCCATGACCCTGGCGCAGCGCGTCGTCGTGATGAACCAGGGCCGCATCGAGCAGGTGGGCGCGCCGGGCGAGGTGTATGCGCGGCCGTTGAGCGTGTTCGTCGCTGGTTTCCTGGGCGCTCCGGGAATGAATCTGTTTGACGCTGAACTCGGCGAGGACGGCAGGACGCTGCACATCGGGCAAGCGACGCCGCTGCGTGTGGAGTCGGCGCCAGGCAATGCGTCGCGCGAGCTGGTCGTCGGCATTCGCCCTGAGGCATTGCTGCCCGACCCGCAGGGCGCATGGCAGATGGACATCGTGCTGCGCGAAGCGCTGGGCGCCGAAACCATGTTGCACGGGAACATCGGCGAGCAGGCTTGCGTCGTGCGGCTGCCGGGCGATGCGCCTTGGCAGGAAGGGCAGCGCATTGCCCTGCGTGTACCGCCCGGGGCGCTGCATGTGTTCGACCGTGCATCGGGCGCCCGACTCGGCGCGTAGGTACATCCGACCTACCATTTCTGCATGCAACCTCCTGACACAACGCGGCCTTCCGTGCCGGAACTCTGCGACGTACTCGTCGTTGGCGGCGGTATCAACGGCACGGGCATCGCACGCGATCTGGCCGGACGCGGACTCAAGGTGCTCCTCTGCGAACGCGACGATCTCGCCGCGCATACCTCCTCGGCATCCACCAAGCTGATTCACGGCGGCCTGCGCTACCTGGAATATT
>JBAUTC010000293.1:0-14498 GCA_049582025.1 Thiomonas sp. | reverse complement strand
CCCCGCGGCCGTGCCAGTAACATTGCAGGCCTTCGAGTGACCGGAGCGGGCGGCATGATTGATGGGACGGTTGTCGATCTTTCCCGGATTCAGTTCGCGGCCACGGCGCTCTATCACTTCCTCTTCGTGCCGCTGACGCTCGGGCTCACTTTCCTGCTCGCGGCCATGGAGACGGTCTACGTCACCACCGGCAGGACGATCTACAAGGACATGGCGCAGTTCTGGGGCAAGCTGCTCATGATCAACTTCGCGCTCGGCGTCGCGACCGGGCTGACCATGGAGTTTCAGTTCGGCACCAACTGGTCGTTCTATTCGAGCTTCGTCGGCGACATCTTCGGGGCGCCGCTCGCCATCGAAGGGCTGATGGCCTTCTTCATGGAATCGACCTTCATCGGGCTGATGGTGTTCGGTTGGGAGCGGCTCTCCAAGGGGCAGCACCTGGCGGTCACCTGGCTGGTGGCCCTGGGCTCGAACCTCTCGGCGCTGTGGATTCTGGTCGCCAACGGCTTCATGCAAGACCCGCAGGGGGCTGCATTCAACCCCGTGACCATGCGCATGGAATTGAACAATTTCGGCGCCCTGATTTTCAGTCCGGACGCGCAGGCCAAGTTCGTGCACACCAGCATCGCTGGCTACGTCACCGCCGCGGTGTTCGTTGCAGGGGTGAGCGCCTGGTACATGTTGCGCAATCGGCACGTGGATCTGGCTCGCCGCTCTTTCCGCATGGCGGCCTTGTTCGGTGTCCTGTCCACCGCAGGAGTGATCACCCTGGGCGACGCGTTGGGTTTCGTTGGCGCACACGCTCAGCCGTCCAAGCTCGCTGCTATGGAGGCCATGTGGCAGACTGAAGCAGCGCCCGCACCCTTCAACGTCGCCGTCTGGCCGTCGCAGAGTGAGCAAAAGAACGTCTGGTCAATCCAGGTTCCATATGTACTGACACCCCTCCTGACGCATACCCTGACCGAGGTGGTTCCAGGCGTGGATCAGATCGAGGCGGATGCGGTACAGCGCATCAAGAACGGCATTCCGGCGGTGGAAGCGCTCAAACTGTTGAGCAAGAACGCCAAAGACGCTGCTGCCATGGCGCAATTCCGCGCACACGAAAAAGATCTGGGCTATGGTTTCCTGGTGACGCGCTATGCGCCCGACCAGGACGTCTCCAAAGCCACCGAGGCCGATATTGCCAAGGCAGCGAAAGACACCATCCCTCAAGTCTCGACCATTTTCTGGACTTTCCGCATCATGGTCGGCCTGGGTCTGCTGATGCTGGCTTACTTCGTCTACGCCGCCATGCTCACCATCAGCGGCAAGCTCGAACAGCGGCAAAACCGTTGGTTCCTCAAGCTCGCACCGTGGATGATTCCCGTGCCATTCTTGGCGTGTGAAATGGGTTGGCTCGTGGCCGAAGTGGGGCGTCAACCCTGGACCGTGTTCGGCATGCTTCCCACCTGGATGTCCGCGTCCAGCCATAGTGTGGGCTACATGATCTTCTCGCTGGTCGGCTTCATTTCGCTCTACTCCATCTTCATCGCCGTCGAGATGTACCTGATGGTCAAGGCGGTCAAGCAGGGCCCCGAAGAACACGGCACTCCGAACGCGCCGGTCTCTCCTCAGAACCGCAACCCCCAACCTTCGTTCGGCGGTGGTTTCGCCCCTAACCCGGCTGCTCCCATGAGCGCCCATAAGGAGTCATGATCATGGACTTGTATCTCATCCTTCAAGTCTTGTGGTGGGTGCTGCTCGGCGTACTGTTCGTCGGCCTGGGCACCATGGTCGGCATGGACATGGGCGTGGGCACGCTGCTGCGCTTCATCGGCAAGACCGATACCGAGCGCCGCGTGATGCTCAACGCCATCGGCCCCCACTGGGACGGCAACCAGGTGTGGTTCATCCTGGGTGGCGGTGCCATTTTCGCCGCCTTCTCGCTGATCTATGCCACCTCGTTCTCCGGGCTGTATGTGGTCATCCTGCTGCTGCTTTGGAGCATGATCGTGCGCCCGCTGGGCTTCGAGTACCGCAGCAAAATGCCCTCCCCAGCATGGCGCAACGCATGGGACTGGACGCTGCTGCTTAGTGGCGCCCTGCCGATGATCATCTTCGGCGCCGCCATGGGCAATATGTTGATGGGCGTGCCATTCCACTTCGAGTGGGATCTGCGCTCGGTCTACACCGGCAGCTTCATCTTCCTGTTCAACCCATTCTCGGTACTGGCCGGTCTGCTTTCGCTATCCCTGTCGGTCTATATGGGCGGCGTGATGATGATGGGCAGAGCACCCGATCCGGTCTCGGGCCGCGCCCGTGCAGCCGCTGGCTACGCCGCTCTGGCCGCCATCGTGCTGTTCGCCGTGTTGGGCGTCTGGGTCAGCATGATCAACGGCTACAAAATCGTGAGCTTCCCCGGTGCAGGTGTGCCGCAAACTCCGCTGCAGCAAACCGTGGAACTCGTGCCCGGCGGCTGGCTGTCCAACTTCAAGTCGTATCCCGTCCTCTGGGCTGTTCCCCTGCTCGGATTTGCCGGCCTGCTTCTCGGTTGGATTAGCGTGCGCGCCAACAAGCACACGCTGGCTTGGTGGCTGGGCGCCGTGTCCTGGATTGGGGTGATCGGCACCATCGGCGTGGCCATGTTCCCCTTCCTTATGCCGTCGAGCTCGAACCCTTCGGAAAGTCTGACCCTCTGGAATTCCGTTTCCAGTGAGACTACGCTGCTATGGATGACGGGCTGGACCGTGGTGTTCGTTCCCATCATCTTCTGGTACACCAGCTGGGCGTTCTACGTCATGCGCGGCAAGGTCGATCCGAAAGAGATCGAACACGATCCCCACGCCTACTGAGCAAGGACATCACCATGAAAAGCTTCCTTTATTTCGTGCTCTTCCTGATCATCGCGTTGATCGCGATCGTCATCGGCGTGATCCTTGGTGACTATGCATCCTGGTACTTTGCCTGGATCGTCGGCACCGCCATGATCGTGCTCGTCTCTGCCGCAGCTGGCTCGTTTCTGGATACGCAGGAAGAGGACCACCGCAATGGCGGCGCGGCACACGGCGGACATTGAGACGCCCAATCCTGCAGGCTCAAGCTGACTTCTTGAGCCTCACTCCCAGGGCCAGGGCAACCTGGCCCTTTTTCATGGAATTGAGCCAATGAAAAAACTGTTCTCTCTCGCGCTGTTTCTGCTGCTCGGCGCGGCGGTCATCGGTGCAGGCATTCTCGTGGGCAGCAAGGCCTCGTGGTATTTCGCGTGGATTTTCGGCACGGCGTTTTTCATCCTGCTGCTCGCAGTCGCGATCATCTGGTTCGACAAACTGGACGAGCCCCGCCCAGATGGGCCGCAAAATCCGGCGTGAACATCGGCCACCACTGGCATCCTTCCACCCCATTCGCAGCCCTGAATCGATGTCGACAGCAAACCACGCCCCTGTGACCCGCCTGGTCGGTGATGTCGGTGGCACCAACGCCCGCTTCGCGCTGCACACAGCGCAAGGATTGACCGACATCCGCGTGCTTGCCTGCGCCGAGTACGCCACTTTCGCCGACGCTTTGCGCAGCTATCTGGCCACAGTCGGGGCGACAGCGGTGCGTCACGTCGCCATCGGCATCGCCAATCCGGTGTATGGCGATCAGATTCATATGACCAATCACCGCTGGGGGTTCTCCATCGCCCATACCCGTGCCGAACTCGGACTGGAGACGTTTCTGGTGCTCAACGATTTCGCCACCTTGGCCCGCGCGCTACCCCTTCTGCGCGCAAACGAGCTGGTGCAGGTGGGTGGTGCCGGTGCGGTGCCCGGCGCGCCGCTGGGACTCCTGGGCGCGGGCACGGGGTTGGGTGTGTCCGGCCTGGTACCCGTGAGCGACGGGCACTGGGTGCCGCTCGCGGGAGAGGGCGGGCATGTGAGCCTTGCCCCATTCAATGAACGCGAAGTCGACATCTGGCGGCTGGCACGCGGGCGCTATGGTGACCACGTCTCAGCGGAACGCGTGCTCTCCGGCCCTGGCCTGGAATTCCTCTACCAAGCACTTTGCACCCTGGAAGGACAGGCGCCCAAGGCACACCGCGCCGCTGACATCAGCCGACTCGGGCTGGACGACAGCGACCCGTTCTGCCGCGAGACGCTGGAGCTGTTCTGCGCTCTGCTGGGTACCGTGGCCGCGGACCTTGCCGTGACCCTGGGCGCGCGTGGCGGCGTTTACATCGGCGGCGGCATTGTGCCGCGGTTGGGTGACTACTTCCTGCACTCGCCGTTCCGCAAGCGCTTCGAGTCCAAGGGCCGCACCTCGGCTTATCTGGCTGACATTCCGGTCTGGGTCATCCACAGTCCATGGGCTGCCCTGCTTGGCGCGGCCGCGGCACTCAATCAGGCGTTGCATGCGCAACCGGGCCAAGCGTCCGCCTGAACGCATCCACGCCCCGGCGCCGCGGCTCTCTGCGACCCAGCGGTTCGTGGCGCTGGCGTCGGTACGGCGCTTGCGCACGACCCGATTCACCGGGGATCACCGGGCCGCAAAAATGGTCGAATCCATGGCGAACCGAGACCAAGTTCTCGCCGCCGGGCACTGTGCAACGTCGGCAGCGTCAGACGTCTGCTTCCCGACGCACAATGCGTACTTTCATTGAGGGTGATTCAAACCATGGCGTTGAAAGCGACGATCTACAAAGCCGACCTGCAAGTGGCCGATATGGACCGAAATTATTATGCCGAACATGCATTGACCATTGCCCGCCACCCTTCAGAAACCGACGAACGGATGATGGTGCGAGTGCTGATGTTCGCGCTGTACGCGCAGGACGGGATCGCGTTGACCAAGGGATTGTTCGACGTGGATGAACCCGAGATCTGGGTGAAGGATCTGACGGGCACAATCAAGTTGTGGATCGACATCGGTCAGCCTGACGAGAGTCGTTTGCGCAAAGCCTGTGGCCGCTCCGAGCAGGTGGTCGTGGTGTGCCATGCCAGCAGCTGCGAGGTCTGGTGGAAGCAGATCGAGAGCAAGCTCGCGCGATTGAAGAATCTGAGCGTGTTTCGGCTACCTGCAGATGTCAGCCAGGAATTGGCAACCCTTACCAAGCGCACGATGCAGCTGCAATGCCTGGTGCAAGATGGCGGAATCTCGATCAACACCGACACTGCTTCCATCGCGGTTGAACTGAAAAGGCTGAAACCCGCCGATTAGTCAAAAGCGCCCGGCACTCGGCCAGCGCGCGCGCATCGCGCGCTCAGCCAAACAGCCTTGCGCTTCGATGAGCATCAAGAAACGTGACCCTTGACCTCTCCTATTCAGATCTGACACCCGATTGCGTCCTCGATGCGATCGACAGCCTTGGCGTGCACTGCGATGGCGGGATGCTGCAGTTGAACAGTTTCGAGAATCGCGTCTACCAGGTCGGGCTCGACGACGGCAGCCAGCGCATCGCCAAGTTCTACAGGCCCGGTCGCTGGAGCGATGCGGCCATCCGCGAAGAGCATGCGTTCACCCTCGAACTCGCGGAGCAGGAGATTCCCGTTGTGCCGCCCCTGCTGTTCAACGGGGAAACGCTGCACCATTTCGACGGCCATCGATTCGCGCTGTTCGCCAGGCAGGGCGGCAGGACTCCTGAGATCGAGCAAGAACAGACGCTGGAATGGCTGGGGCGCTTCCTTGGCCGCATCCATGCGGTCGGTGCACGCTGCGCATACCAGACTCGTCCCGCTCTCGACATCCAGACCTTCGGCATCGGGCCGCGCGATGTGCTCGTTGGCGGAGACTGGCTGCCCGAGGAATTGCGGCAGCCCTGGATCAGCATCGCCGACCAGGCGCTCGATGCGGTGCGCCACGCCTACCAGCGTGCCGGTGACGTGCAAGTGCTGCGACTGCACGGTGACTGCCATCCCGGCAACCTGCTGTGGACCGACGATGGCCCGCATTTCGTCGACTTCGACGACAGCCGCGGTGGCCCCGCGGTCCAGGACATGTGGATGCTGCTGTCCGGCGACCAACTCGACGCGCGGCGCCAGCTCGCGGCGCTGTTGCGCGGCTACGAGATGTTCCGCGAGTTCGACGACCGCGAACTGCATCTCATCGAAGCGCTACGCACTCTGCGCCTGATCCACCACAGCGCCTGGATCGCCGGCCGCTGGCACGACCCTGCCTTTCCCGTCGCCTTTCCCTGGTTCGGCAGCATGCGTTACTGGCAGGACCGCATCCTTGAACTGCGCGAACAAGTGGCGCTGATGCAGGAACCGCCGCTGATCTGAGTCTTGGTCTCCAGCGACCTCGGGACGTCGGCCACGTCGCGCGTCCGGACGGTGATTGGGCGGCGCATCAGAGGATCCATCGCCTGACGAAGCGACCGGCGTTTCTGTCCGTTCATCAATCAGGAGTCTGCAGGACGGCTGCCAAGGTGCCGGTCCAGCCGACGATCCCGCCCTGTGCGGAAATCATCTCCAGCGTGGCCTGCTTGAATTGCGGGAAATAGCTCGCCGTTGCCTCTTCCACCAGCAGGCAGTCATAGCCGCGGTCATTGGCTTCGCGCATGCTGGTTTGCACGCAGACTTCCGTGGTGACGCCGCCAAAAATCAGGTGCGTGATGCTGTGTTCGTGCAAATGGGCGTGCAGATCGGTGTTGTAGAACGCACCCTTGCCCGGCTTGTCGATCACAATTTCTCCAGGCTCGGGCTGCAGTGCGGAGATGATGGCATTTCCGGGCTCCCCACGAATCAGGACCCGGCCCATCGGCCCGATGTCGCCGATGCGCAGAAGCGGCTCGCCACGCCAGCGCTTGGCTAGGGGGCAATCCGACAGATCGGGCGCATGCGATTCGCGGGTGTGGACCACCAGCATGCCGAGCGCACGCGCCCAGGCCAGCAGTTGCGCCGCGGGTTCGACCGCGCCGGCAAGCTGCGAGACGTCGTTGCCGAGCGCCGCCCCAAAGCCGCCGGGTTCGATGAAATCGCGCTGCATGTCAATCAAAACCAGCGCGGTGCTGTGCACCACACTATGGAATGTCTCGGGCTTCGCGGCGACGCTGAGTGCCCGCGTGCCATCTTTGAGTGGGTGCATCATGCGCCTCCTGTCATGCGGCCAGCGCCTGCAGCACGGCGTCCGACGTGGCGACCGCACCGAACACTCCGCCCTGCATGGTGACCATCTTCAGCGCGGCAGCGTGGTTGCCCGCATCCGTGGCGCCGCAGCAATCGGCCAGCAGCAGACATTCGAAGCCACGGTCATTGGCCTCGCGCATGGTGGTGTGCACGCACACGTCGGTGGTGATGCCCGCGAGCAGCAGATTGCGGATGCCGCGCTGGTGCAGGATGAGTTCGAGGTCGGTGGCGCAGAAACTGCCCTTGCCCGGCTTGTCGATGATGATCTCCCCCGGCAGCGGCGCGAGTTCTGGAATGATCTCCCAGCCCGGCTCGCCGCGCACCAGAATCCTGCCGCAGGGCCCGGGGTCGCCGATACCCGCACCGATGCGCTGGCTGCGCCAACGCTTGTTGGCTGGCAGATCGGAGAGGTCGGGGCGGTGGCCCTCGCGGGTGTGGAAGATGGTGTAGCCCGCCGGCCGCAGCGCCGCCAGCAGCCGTGCGATCGGCTCGATGGGCGCTCGCGTCAGCGACAGGTCGTAGCCCATGCGGTCGACATAGCCGCCCACGCCGCAGAAGTCGGTCTGCATGTCGATGACGATCAGCGCGGTGTTGGCCGGCCGCAGGTCGCCGTCGAAGGGCCAGGGGTAGGGGGCGGCAGCCACCGGCCCCGTCGTCGTCATGGCTGGATTCATCAGCATCGTCCTCCGCTGCGCATCACTTCAGGCTGCCGATCACGCCCTTGACGAAAAAGTCCATGGCATCGACCTTGGGCCGTGGCAGGGTGCTGCCTGCGGGCACGATGACCTTGCCATCCTGCGCATAGATGGGGCCGGTCCAGACGCCGAGTTTGCCCGTTTCGATGTCTTTCTCCTTGGTCAGGACGAGGGTGCGGGTGGCGGCGTCCACCGACGGCCCGAACGGCGCCAGCTTGGCCGCCCCGGACTTGAGGTTGCCATACAGGGCCTGCGATTTCCAGGTGCCCGCCTCCACTTCCTTGACCACGCCGGCCATCGTCGGCCCCCAGTTCCAGTAGCCGCCCGTCAGCCAGCCTTGCGGGTAGAACTTCATGTCGTCGAAGTGATAGCCGATGACTTTGACGCCCCGTTTTTTCGCCGCTTCGATGACCGGGATGGGCGAGTCGACGTGCATGCCAACCACCTGGACGCCCTGATCAACCAGGGTGTTGACCGCGGCCACGTCCTTGGCTGGGTCATTCCAGGCGCCGGTATAGACCACGGTGACCGTGGCCTTGGGATTGACCGTCTGCGCGCCCAGTTCGATGGCGTTGATGTCCTGCAGGATCTGCGGAATCGGGTGCGCGGCGACAAACCCGATCTTGCCGTTGGCCGCAGCCTTGCCGGCTGCAATGCCCGACAGGTACATCGCCTCGTACATGTCTGCGAAATAGGTGCCGAGATTGGGCGCCAGCTTGGCTCCGCCGCAATGCATGAACGTGACTTTCGGGTACTTCTTCGCCAGTTCCAGCGCATAAGGCAGATAGCCGTAGCTGGTGGCGAAAATGATCTTGTCACCCGCGCCGATCATGCGCTCCATCGCCTGCGTGACCTGCGCATTCTCTGGCACGTTCTCCAGAAAATTCGTCTTGACGCCCGGCAGGGTCTTTTGCACATCCAGCCGTCCGGCGTCCTGGGCTTCGTTGTAGCCGCCATCGGTCTTGGCGCCAACATAGACATAGCCCACGGCGATGTCAGCCTGCGCGGCACGGGCAGTGAGGGTCGTGGCCACGCCGAGCGCGGCGACCAGGGTGAAGAGGCGACGATTCATGGAGATCTCCAGCGAGGTGGTTCAAAAAGTGGGAAAGGGAGGCTCGGGCCATTCAGGACATGCCACGGAACACGCCGACGAGTTCCTGTGGCATGGACGTTCCACGCTGGCTGGCCCGGTAACTCAGCAGCAGAACGATGAGCGGCACCACATATGGCAAGGTGCCGAGCAGATAGGGCGACAGGTCAACCCCCATGGACTGCAGGCGCAGTGCAAGTGCTTCGGACAGGCCGTAGATCAGCGCCACCGGCAGCGTCAGCCAGGGGTTCCAGCGCGCAACGATGACCAGACCGACGGCGAGCAGGCCGCGCCCGGCGGTCATCTGCTCCACCCAGGTGCGGGTGTAATCGACCGACAGCGCCGCCCCGGCCAGGCCGGTGAACAGCCCGCCCACGAGAATGCCGGCGAGGCGCAAGACCACGGGACGCTTTCCCAGCATGCGCAAGGCGTCGGCGGATTCCCCGGCGGCGCGCCAGATCAGTCCCCATTGGGTGCGATACAGAAAGAGCCCGCAGAGCGCGACCAGAATCAGCGCAAGGTAAACGGTGGGAGTGAGTTGTCCAAGAAAGCCGCCAACGATGGGCAGATGCCCCAGCCAGCCGTGCCCCAGGCTGTGAAAGCCTGAAATCTGCTGGCCAACCAGCGTGCTGCCATAGAACGCCGACAAGCCGTTGCCCAGGAAAAAGATCGCCAGCCCGCTGGCAATCTGATTGACGCCCAGCCCGAGGCAGAGCAAGGCATGCACCGTGGACAGCGCCATGCCCGCCAGCGCACCCACCACGAGGCCGAGCCAGGGGCTGCCGCTGGCGTGCGCCACGGCAAAGCCCGTAGCGGCCCCCACCAGCATCTGTCCCTCCACACCAAGGTTGACGATGCCGGTGCGTTGCGTCAGCATCTCGCCCAGCATCGCGAGCAATACCGGCGTCGCCATGAGCAGCGCGATGGACAGGAGCCCGAACCAGGCGGCGATGTTCATGCGGCACTCCGGTGTTTGGCGCGCCAGGCTCCAACGCCGAGCACGCTGATGAACAGCAGCGCCTGCATCACCAGGGTATTGGAGAAGGGAAGCTGGGCAAAGAGCTGCAAGGCGTCACCCGACGACAGCAATCCGCCCATGATCAGCGCCAGCGGAATGATGCGCAGGAAGTTCTGGCCCGCCAGCCACGCCACCAGAAAGCCGATATAGCCATAGCCGGAAGAGAGATCTGGCTGCAGATGGTTTTGCACATTGGCCGCCTGCACCCAGCCAGCCAGCGCCGCCAGGCCGCCAGACAGCCCCATGACAACGATGGCATGGCGGATATAGGACAGTCCCGCCATGCGGGCCACGCGGGGATTGCTGCGCAGCAAGGCCAGCCCGGTTCCCCAGCGGCTCTTTTCCACCAGCACATGCAGCACGACGGCGAGCAGCACGGCCAGCACGAGCGCCCAGTTGCTGGAGAGCGCACCAAGATGCAGCTCGGGAAATTTTGCGGCATCGGGAAACGCAATCGTGGCGGGCCAGCCCAGGTTGGCGGCGTCTTTCCACGGCCCGTACACCGCGTACTCCACCAGCGTGATGGCGATGTAGTTCATCAGGATGGTGACAATGGTTTCGTTCACCCCCAGGACCGCGCGCAACGCCCCGGGAATCGCCCCCCACAACGCACCGCCCAGCAGCGCCAGCAGCAGCGCGGCGGGAAACAATTCCCAGAATGGCGAAGCTGTCATGGCCAGTACCGCCGTCGTGCCGGTGAAAGCGCCGAAGTACAACTGACCCTCCGCTCCCACCGACACCAGGCCCATGCGCGCAGGCAAGGCCGTGGCCAATGCGCAGAACAGGATGGGGATGGTCTTGCTCAGCGTGGTGTTGGTGGAGAAGGCATTGCCGAAAGCCCCCTGCACGATCTGGCTGAAGATCTGCAGAGGCGCATCACCGTTGATCTGGAAGAACGCTGCTGCCAGCAGCAGAAAGAGTGCGGTGCCGGCCACGGGAACGAACAGCCGGTCCACCCACGGCCGGGCGAGAAAGGATTTCATTGCATTTCCCCATGCGTCATCAGATGGCCAAGGCGCACCCGGTCAGCGTCGGCCGCGGTCAGCACACCGGCGATGCGGCCGTGATAGAGCACGGCGATGCGGTGGGCATAGCGCAGCAGATCATCGAGGTCTTCGGAGATCCACAGCACCGCCGCGCCTGCTGCGGCCTGCTGGAACAAGGCGTCGTACACCGCCTGCGTGGCGTGGAGATCCAGCCCCATGGTGGGGTAGCAGGCGACGATGAAGCGGCGCGACTCGGACAGCTCCCGCGCGATCACCAGCTTCTGCAGATTGCCGCCGGACAAGCGACCCGAGGCCAGTCGGCTCTGGCGTGGACGCACGTCGTAGCGCTCCATCAGGACATCGGCACGGGCATCGAGCCTGGCCCAGTTCGGGAACAGCGGCAGGCGCAACAAGCCGCGAAGTGCGAGGTTCAGGCTATTGCCCATCTCCGCCGCCACGGCATTCTTCAGGGGATATTCCGGAATGTAGCCCTGGCGCGGATCATGCGGCTGGCGCGTGTCCCGGCTGTGCAGCACCTCGCCGTCGAGCAGCACATCGCCCTCCTGCAGGCTCACCATGCCGGTGGCCGCGTCGGCAAGCAAGTCCTGTCCATTCCCCGACACCCCCGCAATGCCGACCACCTCGCCCGGGGCGATGTCGAGGTCGATGCCTTCCAGCGACAGCGACTCGGTGTGGCAACGCAGTTGCCGCAGGCGGATGCGCGGCACGTCGCTGGCCGGGGGCGCGGTCTGCGCCACGGGCTTGAGGCTGGCGTCGCCCACCATCAACGCCACCAGTTGGGCCGGGTCCATGCCCCGCGCATCTGCCTGCGCCACCAGCTTGCCTGCGCGCATCACCGCCACGCGGTGCGCGCAGGCGCGCACGTCCTCCAGTTTGTGGGTGATGAACACCACGCTGCGCCCAGTTTCCGCCAGCTTGCGCACCACGGCGTGCAGGCGCTGCACTTCTTCCGGGGCCAGCACCGAAGTGGGTTCATCGAGAATGATGAGGCGGGCGTCGAGGTTGAGCACCTTGACCAGTTCCACCTGCTGCTTCTGTCCCACTGACAGCTCCGAAACGGGACGATGCGGCGCGACGCCTGGAGCGAATTCGGTCAGCAGTTCCAACACCTTGGTGGTGTTGCCGCGTCCGTGCCACAGCGGCGCATCGGGATAGGCCAGCAGCAGGTTGTCGAGCACGGTGAGCGCCGGAATGACGCTGAACTGCTGGAACACCATGCCGATGCCAAGCGCCATGGCTGCGCGCGGCGAGGCGATCTCGACCTCACGCCCGTCCAGCAGCACCTGGCCCCCGTCCGCGCGGTAGTAGCCATACAGCACCTTCATCAAGGTGCTCTTGCCCGCCCCGTTCTCGCCCAGCAGCGCCAGCACCTCGCCTTCGCCGATCTGGATCGACACGGCATCATTGGCCTGCACCGGGCCGAAGCGCTTGCTGATATCGATGAGCTCAATGTGCATGGACGTGTTCGGGACGGGCGGTTCAGAGACCGTGCCAGCGGCAGAATTGACAGATGAAATCAGGGACAAGGCGCATGGTTTTGGTGCTGTTGCGTTTCATCTTGCATACATGACGACATTCATGCAAGATCGATGCCAGAATCTTTTCGGTCTCACCTGAGCTGAGCGGATGTGTTCGTTCCCTTGGGTAGATGGCATCGTTTCATTCTGTATTTCTTGCCCGTCGCGGCCTGCGGGCAGAGAGAAACATGCTGGGACGCGTTCCCTGGCACATCAATTGCATTCAATGTTGAGTACAAGATGAAGTGTGCTTATGTCTGGTTTTCATGAGGTTCGGGTGATTCACCAGATGCCGTTCCCGCCAGGTTTTTGCGCGATGAACCGCACCAGGCAGGGTCGGAGCGCAGGCTGTTGGTGCAGGTCGCACAGCGCTGGTGCAGTCGCCAGAGGCGCGGTCGGCCCTACTCAAAGAAGGAAGACAAAATGAATCCGTCGATATCAACGTCCGCAGAGGAACGAACCGTCTCCGAACTGCTCGCGCTGCGCGTGCAAGAGTTGCAACTTGCGCTGGACGCCGCTGCGCTGGAGCGTGTGGGCATGCAATGGCAACGGCTCGAAGCCATGGCCCGGCTGGTTTGCGCCGAGCCCCTGGACGACAGCGATGAACCCGCCATGACATTCATTCCCTGATGCCGCCGCACCTCATGACAGCAACCACCATGCCTTTCGACCCAGCCGCCGCCCCTGCCTTGCCCCCTGCGCACGAACTGGCGCAAGACATTCTCACGGGCCGACGCTCCGCACTGGAGATTACCGAGCAGGCACTCGCGCGCATCGCTGCGCTCGATCCTGCGGTCAATGCCTTCACTGCCATCACCGCCGAACGCGCGCGGCGGCAGGCGCAACAGATCGATGCGCAGCGCGCCCAGGGGCTGTCCTTGCCGCCGCTGGCCGGCGTGCCGTATGCGGTGAAGAACCTGTTCGACATCGCCGATCTCACCACGATTGCGGGTTCGCGGGTGTTGGCCAACCAGCCTCCAGCCGGGGCCGACGCTCTATTGGTGCAGCGCATGGAGGCCGCAGGCGCCGTGCTGGTGGGGGCGTTGAACATGGACGAGTTCGCCTATGGATTCACCACCGAGAACAGCCACTTCGGACCGACGCGCAATCCGCACGACCTGCAACGCAGCGCCGGAGGATCGTCCGGCGGCAGCGCCGCGGCCGTGGCTTCGGGCATGGTTCCGCTGAGCCTGGGTTCGGACACCAATGGATCGATCCGTGTGCCCTCATCGCTGTGCGGCATTTTCGGCATCAAGCCGACCTTTGGCCGCCTGCCGCGCCACGGCACCTATCCCTTTGTCTACAGCCTGGACCATCTCGGCCCGTTCGCCCGCAACGTGCGCGACCTTTCGCTCTGCTATGCCGCGCTGTGCAATCCGGCAGACGCGCAGACATCGTCCCCGGTCGCACAGGCTGACGGCCCGCAACCCTTGCGGGTCGCTCTGCTGGGCGGCTATTTCCATGACCATGCCGGACCGAAGGCGCGGGCCGCGGCACACCTGGCTGCGCGCACCCTCGGTGCGCAGGGCGAGGTGCAACTTCAAGGCACCGAAGCGGCGCGCGCTGCGGCCTTTCTCATCACGGCAAGTGAAGGCGGGCAATTGCACCTGCCGCACTTGCGGGAGCACTACGACGCCATGGAGCCGCTGTCGCGCGACCGCCTGGCTGCTGGCGCGCTGATGCCCGCCGCCTGGTATTTGCAGGCGCAGCGCGTGCGCGCGGGCTTTCACGCCGAGGCGTTGCGGGTGTTCAAACAGTTCGACCTGCTCATCGCCCCGGCTACGCCCGTGTCCGCGCAGTTGCTGGGCAGCGAGAGTTTCGATCTCAATGGTGAGCGCCTTGCCACGCGCCCCAATATGGGCCTGCTGACCCAGCCGATCTCGTGCATCGGCCTGCCAGTGGTGGCCGCACCGATCCGCACCGACCAGGGGGCGCTGCCCATCGGCGTGCAACTGATCGCCCCGCCCTGGCGTGAAGACCTTGCGCTGCACGCGGCGCAGCTGCTGGAGCAGGCCGGCGTGGCGCAATCCGCAGCCGTGCCGCACCGGTTCGAGGGCGTCGCGCCATGACTCTAGCCGCTGACCACGTC
>JBAUTC010000292.1:0-7151 GCA_049582025.1 Thiomonas sp. | reverse complement strand
GCGAACACATCGTGCGGCGACTGGGCGAAGTGCGGCACAGCGACCAGGCGCCAACGCGGCACGGCGGAATCGTGCACGCGGCCATGGAGTACCTGCGCCCGCTGGCCGGGTCGAGCGCATCGACCGTGGTCATCTTCCTGCCGCTGGCGTTTCTGTCCGGCGTAACCGGCGCCTTTTTCAAGGCGCTGTCGCTGACGATGGCCGCCGCACTCATCATTTCCTTTTTCGTCGCCTGGCTGGCCGTGCCGCTGCTGGCCGACAAGCTGCTCACCGCCAGGGACATCACACGCGAGGCACAGCGTGAAAGCGGGCGCTGGCTGAGCGCGGTGCAACGCGGCTATGCCCATGTGCTGGGTGCCAGCCTGCGCCGCCCCTGGCTGGCGGCGCTTGGCCTGGCGCCGCTGCTGCTCGCGGGCTGGCTGGCATATGGCCATGTAGGCAGCGGCTTCATGCCGCATATGGATGAAGGTGGATTCATCCTCGACTACCGCACGCCGCCCGGCACCTCGCTGGCCGAGACCAACCGCATCCTGGCGCAGGTCGCGCAGATTCTGCGCACCACGCCGGCGGTGCAGACCTGGTCGCGCCGCACCGGGGCGCAGCTCGGCGGCGGCGTGACCGAGGCCAATGAAGGGGATTTTTTCGTGCGCCTCAAGCCCCCGCCACGCGAATCCATCGACGTGGTGATGGAAGAGGTGCGCCAGCGCATCGAAACCCAGGTGCCGGGCGTGGACATTGAACTGGCGCAGTTGATGGAAGACCTGATCGGCGATCTCACCGCCGTACCGCAGCCGGTCGAGATCAAGATCTTCGACGACAACCCGCAGCAACTCGCGCAGCTGGCGCGCCACACCGCGGCGGCCATCGGCACGATTCCCGGCATCGTCGATGTGCGCAGCGGCATCAAGCCGGCAGGCGACGCACTCGACATCCACATCGATCCCACCCGTGCCGCGCTCGAAGGCGTCGATCCGCAGCAGGTGCAGCAGCAGTTGCAGACCCTCATCGGCGGCAGTGTCGTCACCCAGATCCAGCAAGGCCCGAAAATGGTCGGCGTGAGGCTGTGGACACCGCTGACGCTGCGCCGGACCACCGACGACATCGGCCGTCTACCACTGCGCGCACCCGACGGCCATGTATTCACACTGGGACGTATCGCCAGCCTCAAGGTGCTGACCGGCCAGCCCGAAATCGACCGCGACAACCTCAAGGCCATGGCCGCCGTCACCGCGCGCATCAGCGGCCGCGACCTGGGCTCGACCATTGCAGCGGTGAAAAAAATCATTGACGCACCGGGCTACTTTCCGCCCGGCGTCTATGCGCAACTCGGCGGACTTTACAAGCAACAGCAAATCGCCTTCCAGGGCCTGGTCAGCGTGCTTGGCGCGGCGGTGCTGCTGGTGTTCCTCCTGCTGCTGTTTCTGTACGAGCGCTTCAAGGTGGCCGTTGCCATTTTGGCCATGCCGCTGCTGGCGCTTCCCGCCGTGTTCATCGGTCTGTGGACCGCCGGCATCGAGCTCAACATTTCGGCCATGATGGGCATGACCATGATCGTGGGCATCGTCACCGAAGTGGCAATCTTCTACTTCAGCGAGGTGCAGGCCCTGCTGCGCGAGCATCCCGGACAGGGATTGGACGCGGCACTGGTGGCGGCAGGCCAGAACCGGATGCGTCCCATCGCCATGACCACCCTGGCCGCCATGCTGACCCTGGTCCCGCTGGCTTTCGCGCTGGGACAGGGCTCTGCGATGCAGCAGCCGCTGGCGGTCGCCATCATCGCCGGGCTGGCGGTGCAGATGCCGCTGGTGCTGCTGGTCATGCCGGTGGTCTTCAAACTGATGCGGGGGTCGCTCCACGATCCCGGGCGGGGCGACAATCTCCCCATGTCCGCAAACCCGGCTCTCATCGATTGAATCATGCGCATCCTTCTCGTTGAAGACGATCACATGCTGGGCGCCGCCACCCGCGAGGCGCTGCGCGACGCCACCCACGCGGTGGACTGGGTGCGCGACGGCATCTCGGCGCAGGCCGCAGCGCAGGGGGGCGAATACGAACTCATGCTGCTGGACCTCGGCCTGCCCAAGCGCGACGGCCTGTCGGTACTGCAGGCGCTGCGGCAGGCAGGCAGCACCCTGCCCATCCTCATTCTCACAGCACGCGACGCGCTGGAAGACCGTGTGCGCGGCCTCGACCTGGGGGCCGACGACTACCTGGTCAAGCCCTTCGAGAGCGCGGAGCTACTGGCGCGCATCCGCGCTGTGGCACGACGGCAGGGAGGCCAGGCGCAGCCGGTGCTGAGCAACGGCGCGCTGGAGCTCGACCCCGTCACCCGCGAAGTGCGGTTTCAGGGCCAGACGCAGCGCCTGACCGCGCGCGAATACGCCCTGCTCCACGCCCTGCTGCTGCGCCCCGGCGCCATCCTTTCTCGCGGCGAGCTTGAAGACCGCATTTACGGCTGGAACGAGGAAGTGGAAAGCAATGCGGTGGAATTCCTCATCCACAGTCTGCGCAAAAAGCTCGCCCCGGAGGTCATCAAGAACGTGCGCGGTGTGGGCTGGCTGGCACCGCGGCAGGACCGTACGGTTGGAAGCGCCGAGCCATGAAACCGATCGCTGCCTTGCGCCACTGGGCCGCGCAATCGCTGCTGCGACGGCTGTGGCTGTGGATGACGGTCAGCGTGGTCATCGTCGGCCTGAGCACGGCGGCACTGTCGTATTTTTTCGGCTACCAGGAAGCCAATGCGCTGCAGGATGCGCAGTTGCGGCAGATCGCCAGCCTGGTGCATCACTGGGGCAACTTCCCTGACAACTCGCTCAACCCAGCGGGGCCGGATGTGGACAAGGACGCCCGCTTCGTAGTGCAGAAACTAGACACGCCCGCCGGTGCATATGGGTTGCAACTGCCCGCCCAGTTGGCTGACGGCATGCATGTGGTGGAAAGCGGCGGCCATTCCTGGCGGGTGCTCGTGCAGAAGGGCGACCAGGGCCGCATCGCTGTGGCGCAGCGCACCGATCTGCGAACGGACGCCGCCATCGACAGTGCGCAGCGCACCCTGTTTCCGCTGCTGGCTCTCATTCCTCTGCTGGCCCTGCTTTCGGCCGTGGTGGTCAAGCGCGCCCTACGCCCGCTTCGGCAAATGGCGCAAGGCGTGGATGCACGCAGCGAAGCCGATCTGCAGCCTTTGCCGGAGGCCGATGTACCGCAGGAAATCCGCCCCTTCGTGCGGTCCATCAACCGCCTGTTGCAGCGCCTGGGAGCGTCCATGGAGCAGCAGCGCCGCTTTGTGGCAGATGCCGCGCACGAACTGCGCACCCCGATCGCCGTGCTCAGCATGCAGGTGGACAACCTCAAACCCCTGCAACTTGAGCCGCCCGCGCAGGAACGCATCGACGCGCTACAGCAAGGACTGCGCCGTGCGCGTGCCGTGGTGGAGCAATTGCTCAGCCTCGCCCGCTCACAGGGCGAGCAGACGGCGCCATGGCAAACCATTGACCCTGCACAGGTGATCCGGGAGGTGATTGCGGATTTGCTGCCCCTGGCTGAAAGTCGCCAGATCGACCTCGGACTCGACCACGCCGATGTGGTGCAACTGCGCACCGACCCCGCCCAGCTCTACACCCTGCTGCGCAACGCCGCCGACAACGCCCTGCGCTATACCCCGCAAGGCGGGCGGGTGGATGTGCGCGTGCGCCGTGCAGGACAAACGGTGGTGATCGACGTGCAGGACACCGGCCCCGGCATCCCTCCCGATCAGCTCGACCATGTCTTCGACCCTTTCGTGCGCCTGCCCGAAGCCGAGGGCGAGGGCAGCGGCCTGGGCCTGTCCATCATCCACCAGATCGCGCAGCGGCTGGGGGGAGCGGTTGTGCTCGAAAACGCAGCGGAGGGCGGTTTGATCCTGCACTACACCCAGGCACTAGAGGCGACCAGATCCGGCTGAAGCATGGAGCGTGAACTGACATGGTGATCCATGCACGCAGCGGACCCGGATCCAAGTGCTGTGCGGCGCCAACGCTCATGCGGGCTGCAGCCGGTAAATCTTCGCCAATGCCCCATCGGAAATGAGGTAGATCGCGCCGTCCGGCCCCTGGCGCACATCGCGGATGCGTTCGCCCAGATCGGTGAGGAGCGGCTCGCGTGCCACGACCCGGTCGCCGTCGAGTTGCAGCCGCCACAGCGCCTGCCCGGCCAGCGCGCCGATGAACAGATTGCCGCGCCATTGCGGAAACAGGCCGCCGGTGTAGAACACCATGCCGCATGGCGCGATCGACGTCGGCACCCAATACGTCACCGGCTGCTCCATGCCCGGCGCGCTGGTGGCGCCGCCCACCGGCGGGCAGTTGCCGACCGGCGCGCCGTATTCGCAGCCGTAGGAAATGCGCGGCCAGCCGTAATTGCGGCCCGCGCGGTCGATGTTGACTTCATCACCGCCTTGCGGACCATGCTCGTGGGTCCACAGATCGCGGGTGACCGGATGAATGGCTGCACCCTGCACATTGCGATGGCCATAACTCCAGATCTCGGGCCTGGCATCGGCCCTGCCGACGAAGGGGTTGTCCGGAGGCACGCTGCCGTCGGCGTTGATGCGAACCACCTTGCCGAGGGTGTTGGACAGATCCTGGGCGGCATCGCGCTGGCTGTAGCGCTCTCCCAGGGTGACGAACAATCTGCCATCCGGCGCGAACACCAGACGCCCACCGAAGTGCGCCGTGCTGTCGATCTTGGGCGTCTGGCGAAAGATCACCTGCACGTCGGTCAACCGGGCACCATCAGCGGATAACGACCCGCGGGCCACCGCCGTGCCGTTGCGCCCGGCGTCGGCACCGGTGCCCGCTTCGGCGTAGCTGAGAAAGACCCAGCGGTTGGTGGCAAAGTCGGGATCAAGTGCCACATCGAGCAGACCGCCCTGGCCGCGCGCGTCCACCGCGGGCACACCGGCAATCGGACCGGACGCCTTTCCGTCCATGCCGACGATCCGCAGCTCCCCGGTGCGTTCGGTCACCAGCATGCGGCCATCGGGAAGAAACACCAACGCCCACGGCCGCGACAGACCAATGGCGACGGTCACAACGGCGATCTTGACAGGCGGCGTGGTGATTGGCAAAAGCGGATTGGACGCGGCAGAAGCCGGCGCCTCGCCCCACACCAGAACCGCCCCACCGCCGCAGGCGCCCAGCGCCGTGCTGCCCAGGCCTGCACCCAGCCAGCGCAGTGCGTGGCGGCGCGTGACGGGAATCGTTTGACGTTGCGCATCCATTGGTCGGCCTCCGCTTCAAACCAAACAGCACAAGTAACGTTTCAGGCGCTTTGCTGGGCGTCGGTATCGTGATCGTCGCCACCGCCGAACACCCTCTGCCGCAGCAGGCCGAGCTGATCGCGCACGCGCGCGGCCTGCTCGAATTCGAGGTTGCGGGCGTGCTCGATCATGCGTTTTTCCAGGCGTTTGATTTCCCGCGCCACGTCCTGCGCGTTGTCAATGTGCAGTTCCGCTATTTCACGCTCGACGCTGCCCGCGCGCAAGCCCTTTCCGGGCGTCTGCACCACGCCGTCAATCAGGTCGCGCACCGATTTGTTCAGCGCGGTCGGGGTGATGCCATGCTCGGCGTTGAACGCGATCTGCTTGGCGCGTCGGCGCTCGGTTTCGTCGATGGCCCGGCGCATCGAGTCGGTGATGCGGTCGCCGTAGAGAATGGCCATGCCGCTGACATTGCGCGCGGCGCGGCCAATGGTCTGGATGAGTGAGCGGGTGGAACGCAGAAAGCCCTCCTTGTCCGCATCCAGAATCGCGACCAGCGACACCTCGGGAATGTCCAGGCCCTCGCGCAACAGATTGATGCCCACCAGCACGTCGAACACGCCCAGCCGCAGGTCGCGCAGGATTTCCACGCGTTCCACGGTGTCGATGTCGGAGTGCAGATAGCGCACCTTCACCCCGTTTTCGTCGAGATAGTCGGTGAGCTGTTCGGCCATGCGCTTGGTCAGGGTGGTGATGAGCACGCGCTCGCCCTTGTCCACCCGCAGCCGGATTTCGCCCAGCACATCATCCACCTGCTGAGTCGCCGGCCGCACTTCGATGAGCGGATCGACCAGCCCGGTCGGCCGCACCACCTGCTCGACCACCTGGTCGGCATGCTGCTGCTCGTAGTCGGCGGGAGTGGCAGAGACGAAGACGACCTGCCGCATCTTGCCCTCGAACTCGCCGAACTTGAGCGGCCGGTTGTCCAGCGCCGAAGGCAGACGAAAGCCGTAGTCAACCAAGGTCTGCTTGCGCGCGCGGTCACCGTTGTACATGCCGTTGAACTGGCCGATGAGCACGTGGCTCTCGTCCAGAAACATGAGCGCGTCAGACGGCAGGTAATCCACCAGCGTGGGCGGCGGCTCGCCCGGCGCCGCACCCGAGAGATGCCGCGAGTAGTTCTCGATGCCCTTGCAGTGCCCGATCTCGCTGAGCATCTCCAGATCGAACCGGGTGCGTTGCTCCAGCCGCTGGGCCTCCACCAGCTTGCCCATGGCGGTGAGTTCCCTGGAGCGCTCGCGCAGTTCCTGCTTGATGCCTTCCACCGCTTCGAGCACCTTTTCGCGCGGGGTGACGTAGTGCGAACTGGGATAGATGGTGAACCGCGGAATCTTCTGCCGCACCACCCCGGTCAGCGGGTCGAACAGGGTGAGCGACTCGATCTCGTCGTCGAACAACTCGATGCGCACAGCGAGTTCGGCATGCTCGGCCGGAAAGATGTCGATGCGGTCTCCGCGCACGCGAAACGTGCCTCGGGTGAAGTCAACCTCGTTGCGCTGGTATTGCATGCGCACTAGTTGCGCAATGACGTCGCGCTGGCCGATGCGGTCCCCCGTGCGCACGGTGAGGATCATGGCGTGGTAGTCCGCCGGGTTGCCGATGCCGTAAATCGCGCTGACCGAGGCCACGATCACCACGTCGCGCCGTTCCAGAAGGCTTTTGGTGGCCGACAGTCGCATCTGCTCGATGTGCTCGTTGATCGCGCTGTCCTTCTCGATGAACAGGTCGCGCTGCGGCACATAGGCCTCGGGCTGGTAATAGTCGTAATAGCTGACGAAGTACTCCACCGCGTTCTTCGGAAAGAACTCGCGGAACTCGCTGTAGAGCTGTGCCGCCAGGGTCTTATTGGGGGCAA
>JBAUTC010000291.1:0-2143 GCA_049582025.1 Thiomonas sp. | reverse complement strand
CCTGCGGACCGTGCCGCCGGTCCCTGTGACCGCCTACCGCGATCTGTTCGGCAACTGGTGTAGCCGCATCGTGGCGCCGCAGGGCCGCTTCATGCTCACCGCCGACGCGCAGGTGAAGGACAGCGGGAGGCCCGACATCGTGGTGCCATCCGCTGTGCAGACGCCGGTCGAGCATCTGCCTGAATCGACCCTGGTCTACCTGCTCGGCAGTCGCTACTGCGAGACAGACCAACTCTCCGACATCGCCTGGCAGCGCTTCGGCAAGGGACCGACCGGCTGGGCACGTGTGCAGGCAATCTGTGACTTCGTCCACAACCACATCGAGTTTGGCTACCATCACGCGCGGCGGACGCGCACGGCCTGGGAGGCTTACTCGGAAGGCATCGGCGTGTGCCGCGACTATGCACACCTGGCCATCGCGCTGTGCCGCTGCATGAACATCCCGGCGCGCTACTGCACCGGCTACCTCGGCGATTACGGCACCGCGCCGCCCTACGGCACGATGGATTTCGCCGGCTGGTTCGAGGCTTTCCTGGGCGACCGCTGGTACACCTTCGACGCGCGCAACAACACGCCGCGCATCGGTCGCGTACTGATCGCACGCGGCCGCGACGCCTGCGATGTCGCGCTGACGAGCACTTTCGGGCCGAACACACTCGAAGGCTTCAAGGTCTGGACTGATGTGCTCGACGCGAGCGTGACGGGTACGGACGCGCCGTGACCTACTGCGTCGGTGTCAAGCTCGAAGAGGGGCTGATTCTCGCGAGTGATTCGCGCACCCATGCGGGCGTGGACAACTACGCCAAGTTCTGCAAGATGACGGTCTTCGAACGTGCCGGAGACCGCGTGCTGGTGCTCCTGAGCTCTGGCGGTCTGGCCGGCACGCAGGCGGTCATCAACGTGTTGCGGCAGCGCGCCGCCGCCGAGCCACCGCATCTGTGGAGCGTGGTCTCGATGTTCGACGTGGCCAACCTGGTGTCCGACGCGATGCGCGCAATCGAGCGCCGGGATGCGCCGTATCTCGAAGAAGGCGGCTTGAAGTTCAACGCATCGTTCATCCTCGGCGGCCAGATCGCGGGCGAAGACATGCGGCTGTTCCGCATCTATGCCGAGGGCAACTTCATCGAGGCTGGCACCGACACCAACTATCTGCAGACGGGCGAGGCCAAATATGGCAAGCCCATCCTTGATCTCGGCATCACATCCAGCGCCACGCTGGACGACGCGACCAAGTGCGTGCTGGTGTCGTTCGACTCGACGATGCTCAGCAATCTCTCTGTGGGAATGCCGATCGACCTGCTGTGCTATGCGCGCGACAGTCTTCATGTCAGGATGCGGCGCCGCTTCGACACCGGAGACGCCTATTTCGAGTCGCTCAAGCAGCAGTGGATCGCTGGCACGCGCAGGGTCTTCCACGAGCTGCCGCCGCTGGAGTGGTAGCAGCTCAAGGTGGTGCCTGCATGCGTGAAGCGGCGCGGGCTTCGGCGAGCGCTTCGATCAGGTCGGAACGCAGGCGCACCCAGGGTGCGCCGCCCTGCACCACATAGGACTGGTTGACCTCAAGCTCGATGCCTGCATAGGCCGCATCGGGAAAGCGCTTGCGCAGCAGCGCTGTGAGGCCGTCGCCGCGACCCTGGTACGGATAGTTGCGCCGTAGTCGCAGGCCCGGCGCCAGACGTGCGAGCGCGGTCAACCACTGCCCGGCTAGCGCCGATTCGGACGGACGCCGCGGGTCATACAGGCACGCGACGTCGGCGCGCCGCACGGTTCCGTCCAGGACCGGAGTGAAACTGTGTGAGGCCACGTGCAGCACCGAACGCCCGGCCGCGATGTGCCGCGCGACCTCGCGCTCGATTGCTTCGCGATAGGGCCGGTAGTGCACGGCAAGGATGTCCTGCCGGGCGGACCGCGAGAGTGGGCGCGTGATCTCGGAGAACTGATGCTTGTGACCCACGGAGCGGTTCAGGTCGACGAGCAGACGTGTCGTGGTGGATGCGAAGCAGGACGCACCGAACGCCTGGGCGAGCTCACGGGCAAGTTCGAGTGCACCGGGATCCCAACCACGGTGGCTGCTGAGCAGACTTCGGCGGTCATCGAACAGGGGCGCGAAGGCCGGCGGCACCTCGTTGCCACCATGCTCGCA
>JBAUTC010000290.1:0-2390 GCA_049582025.1 Thiomonas sp. | reverse complement strand
TGCAAATCGCTCACAGGCCCGGATTGGGTGGCGTCGGGTGGATGTATGCCCAGCCCTGTGCCTCACGAATCGTGATCTCACCCACGCCAGAGGGCACGATGGTGATGAACGGATACAGATCCTTGCGGTCAATGTGCAACTCGCGCAGGGTGTTGGCGCATTGAGTCAGGAGGACACCCTGCTGTTGCAGTGCTTCCAGTTTCTGCTCGAAGCCATTGTTCTTGACGTAAGTGGCAAATCCCTTTGAGTTGGCAATCAGCTCGATCTGCACCTTTCCCTTGAGCCTCGGGTCCTGCAGCAGGTTCTCGATGTTGTTGAGTGTTTTCTTGATCGTCGCTGGACTCCCAGCGTCAATCTGGAAAATCGCGCCGTAGTGCGATTGAGTTGCTTGCGCGGGTGCGGTTTCTGCTGCCAGTGCAAGGCCGGATGACAGCGCGGCAAAAGTCGCGACAGCCGCGCTGACAAGTGCGCGCCGGGTGAGCGTTTTCATGGATGTCTCCTTGATCGAGTGGTGGACGGAGTCCGCCGTCATCAGAAAATGTGGCGCAGGCCGATGACGAGGCCGCTGGCGCTAACCCCACCCAGGGTGCCCCGGGCGGTGAAGCCGTTGGCGCCGACATATTGATCAGTGGCGTTGTCGTTGCTGATCCGCGAATAGGAGGCGTAGACATTTGTTCGCTTGGACAGCGGGTAGACGTAGCCGATTGCAATCTGGCTGGAAGTGGTGCCCGCCTTGTTCGTATCGCGCCGCCTTGTATAAGAGGTCAGGAGCTTTCCGCGTGGCAGGGGTATGGCAGCGCCGAGCATCCAGACTTTCAAATGTGGTGCGAAGTTTCCTGCGGTATACGGCAGGCCGTCGCCGTATTTTTCGTCGGAATACAGCGCTGTCACTTTGGCGACAGTAAAGTCATAACCGCCGTAGAGCTGCGTCACGGTATTGCTGAATGCACCATCCTGGGTGAGCGTTGTCGCAGGGCCGAATTCCCAGGCAAGTGCCACGTAAGGGCTGTATTTGGTGCCGGCGGCATAGACATGGCTGCTTTTCAGGTAATCAATGCCGGCCGTCCATTTCTTATTGCTGTAATCGATGTTGAACTCATAAGACTGACCCTTCGACAAGCTGCCGGGCTGCCCGCCGAATGCGTATAGCAAGGCGCCCGTCAGCCCACCGAAATCCGGCGTCCGGTAGCCCAACGCCTGAGAAAACCGGACGAAGTTGTAACCGGCGGGATCGATATTCTTCACTGCACCGGTCATTCCGGTCATGAATGGATCGATTTTGACCAGGTTGCCGTAGTTAAGACTGTAAAAGCGCCCCGCCTTGAGGATTCCGTACGGGCTCTTCAGTCCGAGCACGCTGAGGCGCCCCATGAAGTTGCCGCCCGAGCAGTAGCTGCCGTTCGCCTGGTACTGCGCGCCTTGATCGGCTCCTGTGTACACCGCACTACCGCCCGAGTTGTTTCCGTTCGCACAGAAGCCGGTTTCAGCCACAAAGAATGCATGCAGGCCGCCGCCCAAGTTTTCGGTGCCCTTGACGCCGATGCGGTCCGTGGACTGCGCGCCGGATCCCAGACGGGTCACACTGGTGTGGTCGTAAGTCAGGTGCTGGATGCCCATGTCGATGATGCCGTAGAGCTGGACGTGGTCCTTTGCCTGGGCAATCTGACAGCACGCCCCGATGATCACAGCAGCCACGATGTGTTTTTTCATGCAACCTCCTCTTGTTTGTCAATGAATCCGGCTCGTCATGCTCGGTCATGTACTGATTTCCATCAGCGATCACGGATTCCAACGGAGATTGCATCTATCAACAAATGTATTTTTTCTGTTACCAATATGAATTTATTTTGTCATCGTCGTTGTGCAGTGCTGAAATAGCCTCAATAAAATAATTAAATTATTAAATAATTGCATTCTTACATTCGTAGTAATTTCAATAAGTTGCTCGGCGTTCTTGCAGCATGCTGATGTATTTGAATATGACATTTATACTGGACTATGTATCTCCATCTATCACGCTCGTCCACGCAATTGTGGCTGAACGGGACAGTATTTCAGTTACGTATAGTCATGGTTGTTGCATGTTCTGCGAGTTGTTCTCCGGGCTGGGCGTGGCGCGGTGACAGTCCGCAAGACCGGAAGTGCGTCGGCCATCGCCCCAATGGCGCGGCACTGGTGGCGCCATTAAGTCAGCACGATGTCGTACTGCTGCTGCGAAAACGCCGGCTCCACCTGCAGCGACACCCGCTTGCCGATGAAGTCTGAGAGGGAGGCCAGGTGCTGGCTTTCTTCCTCTAGGAACAGGTCGATGACGTCGGCGGCGCCGACGATGCGGAATTCGCGCGGGTTGAACTGTTTGGCCTCGCGCAGGATTTCGCGCAGGATTTCGT
>JBAUTC010000289.1:0-10590 GCA_049582025.1 Thiomonas sp. | reverse complement strand
GGAATGCCATCCGCGCCGATTTCGGCCAACACGGACTGCACCTCGTCCATCTGCTCACGCAACATCGGCGAGCTGGCATCGACCACATGCAGCAACAAATCTGCCTGCAACGTGTCTTCGAGCGTCGCCTTGAACGCCTCGACCAGGGTGTGCGGCAAATCACGAATGAAACCGACCGTGTCTGACAGGGTCGCATTCACTTGCGGCGCAAGGTAAAGCTTGCGCGTGGTGGTGTCGAGCGTGGCGAAAAGTTGATCGGCGGCGTAAATCTTGGACTTGGTCAGAGCATTGAACAAGGTGCTTTTGCCAGCGTTCGTATAACCCACCAGGGCCACACGAAACGCTCCGGTGCGTCCTCGCGCACGGCGCTGTGTCATACGCTGACGGCCGAGCTTGCCCAGGCGAGTCCGCAACATTTTGATTTTGTCGTCCAGCATCCGGCGGTCGAGTTCGATCTGCTTTTCACCCGGGCCGCCGCGCACGCCAATCCCGCCGGTCTGACGTTCAAGGTGGGTCCAGCCGCGCACGAGCCGCGTGGCCAAATGCTCCAGACGGGCAAGTTCCACCTGCATCTTTCCCTCGGCGCTCTGGGCACGACGCGCAAAGATTTCAAGAATGAGCCCGGTGCGATCGATGACCGGTTTTCCCAATGCTTTTTCCAGGTTGCGCTGCTGGATGGGGCTCAGGGCATTGTCGAAAATGATGGCATCGGCCAGCGTGGAAACGACCAGCTCGCTCAACTCTTCCACCTTGCCCGAGCCGATATAGGTCGCCGCATCGGGACGTGCGCGCACGCACGTCAACTCGCCTGCAAGCGCATAGCCGGCGGAACTGCTGAGCTGTTCAAGCTCAGCCAGCGCATCTCCGGATGACGGGCGCCGCTGTTGCACACTCACCAGCGCGGCACGTTCAGCGCCTTCAGGCTGCGGGGGCTTCTTGCTCACCAACTTGGAATGTAACTGGACGCGCGGGAACAACGGTGGAAATGGCGTGCTTGTAGACCATCTGTGTGACGGTATTACGCAGCAACACGACATATTGATCGAAGGATTCGATGTGGCCCTGCAGTTTGATGCCATTCACCAGGTAAATCGACACTTGCACATGTTCTTTGCGCAGCAGGTTCAGGAAGGGGTCTTGTAGCAACTGCCCTTTGTTACTCATCTTATTCTCCGTTGTGGTGAGGAAAGCTTAAATGGCATTCATGGTCTGGAATGCAAGAGGCTGCAAAATAACATAGTGCTGATACTGGCCGTCGTGCGCCGGGGTTTCAGGCGTCTCGCGCGTAGGGATTGGTCGAACTCCGGTACTCCACCCGCAAAGGCGTGCCCGTTAAGTCGAATTTTTCACGCAGCTGCCCCTCCAGATAGCGCGTGTAGGTAGCAGGCACCCGGTCAAGCGCGCTGCCATGAATCACGATGATGGGCGGATTGGTACCACCCTGGTGGGCGTAACGCAGTTTGGGGCGAATCGGCCCCGAACGCGGCGGCTGCTGCTGGGCCACGGCTTCGATGATCGCGCGGGTGAGCTTGGGTGTCGACAGCTTGCGATACGCCGCGGCATGCGCCGCGATCACGGATTTCATCAATCCGTTCAAGCCGGAACCCGTGCGTGCGGAAATGCTGTGGAAACGCGCAAAGCCGACAAAGGGCAAACGCTGACGGATGGCCACCATCAGGCGTTCGCGGCCATAGGTATCCACGGCGTCCCACTTGTTTGCCGCCAGCACCAGCGCCCTGCCCGCCTCGACGGCAAAGCTGGCAATATGTGCGTCCTGGTCGGACACACCCTCGGTCGCATCAAGCAGCAAGACCACCACATTGGCCTGCTCGATCGCTTGCAAGGTCTTGATCACGGAGAACTTCTCCACCGCCTCGAACACCTTGCCTTTGCGGCGTAGACCTGCCGTGTCGATGAGAATGAACTTGCGCCCGTCGCGCTCGAACGGCACTTCAATGGCATCGCGCGTCGTGCCCGGCATGTCGAAGGCAATGACCCGCTCTTCGCCCACCAGTGCGTTGACCAGCGTGGATTTACCCACATTCGGACGTCCGGCAATGGCCAGGCGCAGACTATGGACGCGCGGTGGCGCAGCAGGCGCGACATCCCCCACCTCTGGAGCCGGCGCGGCAATGGGTTCAACCGCCTCAACCGCCTCATCGGGCGGCAAGGCGGCGAGAATGCGTTCGAGCAGATCGGGGACGGAATCACCATGCGCAGCGCTGATGGAAAACGGCTCGCCCAGCCCGAGTTCATGAAACTCCGCCAGCGCCGGGTGACTGTGGCGGCCTTCTGCCTTGTTCACGGCGAGCAGAATCGGCTTGCCGGTCTTGCGCAGTTCGGCGGCAATGTGCAAGTCTTGCGGGCTCAGGCCGGTGCGCAGATCGACGAGAAACACGACAAGATCCGACTCCGCGATGGCCTGGCGCGTCTGCCGCGCCATCTGGTGGACGATGCCGGTGTCGACCACCGGTTCGAATCCGCCGGTATCGACCACGATGACAGGACGGTCCGCCATGCGCAACATGCCGTAATGGCGGTCGCGGGTGAGGCCAGGCATGTCGGCGACGATGGCGTCGCGCGAGCGCGTCATTCGGTTGAACAAGGTGGACTTGCCGACGTTGGGCCGTCCGACTATGGAAACAATGGGGGTCATATCGGGCGATCAGTCGGGCACGAAGCCATAGACCCCGCCTTTGGCCGTGATGACGACCATGGTCTTGCCCACCACGACGGGCGCCACCTGAATGGCGCTGCCATCCGTGCTCACGCGGCCGACGATGCTGCCATCCTTGGCCGACAGGAAGCTGATGTACCCCTGATAGTCGCCCACGGCCACCGTACGTCCAACCAGCAGGGGCGCGCTCAGATTGCGGTACTTCATCTGCGAGTTGGTCCAGCTGGGCACACCATCTGCTGCGGCATATGCCTGCACATCGCCGTCCGCCTGGGTGCCGACAACGTTCTCATCGTTCATGGTCAAGGCGGTGTAGCCGTCTGCCACACGAGTCCAGAGAAGCCGCCCGGTATCGGCATCCACGCAGCCCACCGTGGACTGGTAGGCCCGCGCGCAAATGGTCGAGCCCAACAGCGTGGGCTGGCCGGTGATCCCCACCACGCGCTCCACTTCGGTGACGCCGCGAGGACGCGCCAGCGTGACTTGCCAACGGGGCAGGCCATCAGCGAGCGAGTAGGCGTCAATACGGCCTAGCGCGGTGCCGACCATCACCACGCCATCGCGCACCACCATGCCGCCGGCCTGCTGCACCAGCAGCGAGGCGGCGCGGCTGTCGGCCTGCCACAAACTCTTACCGGACGCGGCGTCAAATGCGAGCACGCGCTGATCCGCGCCCTGCACGATGATGCGTCCGCCCGCCACCATCGGGGGCGTGAGCACGGTTGTGGGTAATTGATAGCGCCACAACAACTGGCCCTTGGGTCCGATGGACACCAGGCCATTGTTCTTGTCCACCACGGCAGTGAACGTGCCGTCACTGCCCGTGGCGGCACTGATGCCTGAAGGCACCTTGGCCGACCAGGCGATCTGCCCCGTCGATGTATCGAGACGCATGACCTGTCCGTCTGCAGATGCGACGACAACCGCGCCAGGAAGCGTGGCCGTCTCGAACCAGGCAGGCACATCGCCGATGCGATGAGCCCACGCCTGTTTGACGGTGAGGATGTTTGCAACCGGCGACAAGGGAGTGGGATCGGGCCGCTTCGAGCCCGATGCGCACGCGCCGAGCTGGGCGGCCAGCAGCACTGGTACGGCAACACGACCCAGCCGGATCAGCCGACCAGTCAACCGGGTTTGCACATTGGCAATTTCCGTCGCTCTCATGCTGCACTCCCGCCCACGGATTGGAGCTTCTGCTGCACAGCCGCACGCTCGGTAGAGTCCGCTGGCAACGCTTTGAGTGCGGCTTCATACGCCTGACGGGCCGCATCGCGCTGACCCTGCAACACGGCAAGATCGCCACGGCGCAGATCGAACAGAGCAGCGAAGCTCGGCTCCGGAACGTCCGCCAAGGTCTTGGCTGCTTCGGCGTACTGCTTCGCATCAATCTGCAGCGCAGACAAGTTCAAGCGGGCAACGGCTCGCTCACTCGGAGATTCTGCATGCGCGATGGCCCATTGCAGCGCGCTGGTGGCCTCGGCATCTTTTCCGGCATCGTGCATGGACTTGCCCACTGCGAGCGCCGCCATGCCGGCATAGGCACTACCCGCCGCCTTGGACTGCATCACAGTCCACGCCTGTTGAATCTTGTCTGGGCTGTTGCTCTGAATCGCGACCTGCACTTGCTCGAATGCCGCCGCCGCCTTCGCGCCTTCGCTGCGCTGCCACCATTGCCAACCGTAGTAGCCGGCAAAGCCCAAAGCGATCACCAGCGCAGAGGCTGATATCTGGGTGCCCCAACGCTCCCAGAAATGGCGCATCTGGGCGATCTGTTCTTGTTCTTCAAAGTTGTAGCTCATGGGACGTTGTGGGGCGAAAAATCGCTATTTTAGGTTGCCGGTTCAGAGCAAAGCGGAAACGAGGGGCTGCAAAGGCTCGAGGGAAACAAGTCGCTGTTGCTGGGCATCCTGCGCACCGCGCAGATCCTTGATGCCGACCTGTCCATCCAGCAACTCCTGCTCGCCGAACACCAGAGCCCAGCGGGCGCCACTTGCATCGGCCTTTTTCATTTGCGACTTCATGCTGCCTCCGCCCATATGCAGTTGCACTTGCACACCAGCCTGGCGCAACGCCTCGCAAATCGGCATCACGCGCGGCATCAACTCGGCGCTGGTCAGCACGGCGTAGGCGTGCGGTGCGCTCGCCGGGGCGGCCTGCCCGGCTTCGATCAGGAGTTCGAGCACCCGCTCCATGCCCAGAGCCCAGCCGCAGGCGGGAGTTGGCCTGCCGCCGATCTGCTCGATCAGCCCGTCATAACGCCCGCCCGCACACACCGTGGCCTGCGCGCCCAGACGATCCGTGACCCACTCGAATACCGTGAGGTTGTAGTAGTCAAGACCGCGCACCAGCCGCGGATTGATGGTGAAGGACAGGCCCGCTGCGCGCAGCAGGTTCTGAACCCCCTCGAAATGCGCCACCGACGCCTCGCCGAGATAGTCGATCAGCTTGGGCGCGGCCTCTACCAAAGCCTGCATCTGCGGGTTCTTGGTGTCGAGCACGCGCAGGGGATTGGTATGCAAACGGCGCCGCGCGTCCTCGTCAAGCTGATCCGCATGCTGCTCCAGATAGGCGATCAGATCGACGCGGTGCCGCGCCCGTTCGTCGGCCTGACCCAGGCAGTTGAGTTCCAGAGCAACAAGGTCGCTCAGGTCCAGCCGCGACCAGAGCTGTCGTGCCATCAGGATTAGTTCGACATCCACGTCCGGCCCGGCAAAGCCCAAGGCCTCCGCACCCACTTGGTGAAACTGCCGATAACGCCCACGCTGCGGTCGCTCATGACGAAACATGGGGCCGGTGTACCAGAGACGCTTGCCGCCGTCGTAAAGCAGCGAATGCTCAATGCAGGCGCGCACCACTGCGGCAGTGCCTTCGGGGCGGAGGGTGAGCTGTTCGCCGTTGAGTGCGTCGGTAAAGCTGTACATCTCCTTTTCCACGATGTCGGTCACTTCGCCAATGCCGCGCACAAACAGCGGGGTGTACTCGAGGATGGGTGTGCGCAGGTTTTGGTACCCGTAGCTGCGCATGAGGTCCCGTACCTGCTGCTCGAACCACTCCCAGGCCGCCGATTTGGGCGGCACGATGTCATTCATGCCTTTGACGGCACTGAGTTTGTCTGCCATGGGTTCAGGCCACCTGTTCAGGATGGCGGTGTGCTGCGCCGTAGCGCTGTTGAACGTACTGTTCGACGATGGTCTGGAATTCTGCGGCGATGTTCTCGCCGCGCAGGGTCATGCGCTTTTCGCCGTCGATGAACACGGGCGCTGCGGGGGTTTCGCCGGTTCCCGGCAGGCTGATGCCGATGTCGGCGTGCTTGCTCTCGCCGGGACCGTTGACGATGCAGCCCATCACCGCCACGCGCAACTGCTCCACACCGGGGTAGCGCGCGCGCCACACCGGCATCTGTGCGCGGAGGAAGATGTCGATGTTTTGCGTCAATTCCTGGAAAAACGTGCTGGTCGTGCGGCCGCAGCCGGGGCAAGCCGTCACGCTCGGGGTGAACGCGCGCAGGCCGAGCGCCTGCAGAATTTCCAGCGCCACCACAACTTCCTGGCTGCGCGGCGCATTGGGCTCGGGCGTGAGTGAGACGCGAATGGTGTCGCCGATGCCTTCCTGCAGCAGGACGGCCAGTGCAGCGGTGGACGCCACTGCACCTTTTGTCCCCATGCCGGCTTCGGTCAATCCAAGGTGCAAGGGATAGTCGCAGCGTGCGGCTAGCGCGCGATAGACAGTGATGAGGTCCTGGACGTTGGACACCTTGCACGACAGCAGGATCTGCGCCGCATCCATACCCAGTTCCTGCGCGCGCTGCGCGGACTCCAGCGCCGAGAGCACCAGCGCCTGCGCCATGAGCTGGCGCGCCGCGTAGGGCTGCTTGCGGTGCGCATTGGCGTCCATCAGACTGGCGAGCAGTTCCTGATCAAGGCTGCCCCAGTTCACGCCGATACGCACCGGCTTGTCATAGCGCAGTGCGATGTCGATCATCTGGCCGAACTGCCGGTCCTTCTTGTCACCCTTGCCGACATTGCCAGGGTTGATCCGGTACTTGGACAGCGCCTGCGCGCAGTCGGGAAAGTCGCTCAGGAGTCGATGGCCGTTGTAATGAAAATCGCCGACGAGCGGCACCGACACGCCCATGCGGTCGAGCTGTTCGCGGATGGCAGGCACAGCGGCAGCGGCCTCGGGCGTGTTGACGGTGATACGCACCAGTTCCGACCCGGCGACAGCCAGCTCCTTGACTTGAATCGCCGTGCCAATGACATCTGCGGTGTCGGTGTTGGTCATGGACTGCACGCGCACTGGCGCATCGCCACCCACGGTGACCACGGTATCGTCCCAGACAATGCGCGCCTGGCGCGTGACCTGCCGCAGGGGCACGGCTTCTGGGATGGGGGGATCAAGCAGCTGCATGAGGAAGCGGATTACTTCAGCGTCAGCCGCGCAACGTTCGCCCGGGTCTGCGGGGCAAGATCGACCGGCCTGCCCGCATAGGTTACCGTAGTGTGCGGCGCGTCGCCCACCACCACGACAAGCGGCGCGCTTCCCGCGGGAATTTGGACGATGCGTGGCGGCCCCGGTTGCATCAATTGCGCAAAAATCACCTTGCCATTGCTTGCTGTCACCTGCACCCAACTCGGCGCAGTCGCGGCGAATTGCAACGTGTCACCGTCAGTCGATGGAGTTGGAACAGAAGCCGCAACCGTCGGCGAGGAGGCCGCCGCCGTGCTTGAAATTGGCGCCACGGGAGCAGAACCACCCAGGGCAGGAGCAGATTGCAGGGTCGCTGGCGCGGAACTGGCCCGAATGGGCTGCGAAACCACCGGCACAACTTCGTGCACGACGCCGTTCTCGACGACGGGCGACGCAGATTTCGGCAGCAGCTGTTCCGTCATGCCGCGCAGCGCAGGCCAGAAGTACACCACGGCAGCAAGCCCCACAATCAGAACCGCAAGCCACAGCAGCCCGCGCGATTTGTGCCCTCCCGCTCCGGAACGCGGCAGAGGCCGTTCGGGTATGTGGGCCATGTCACTGCCGTCGTCGCCTTGCGGTGGCGCCGAACTGAGCAGCACCGGAGCACCGGGCAACAGTTCGAGCAGGGGCTGCGCGTCCAACTTCAACGCCTTGCAGCAACTGCGCAGCAGCGCCCGGCCAAATGTGTCGTCTGGCAGTGGCGACCAGTCGCCCGCCTCCAACGCGCCGATCTTGGCCGGAGCAACCTTGAGTTGCGCCGCCAGTTCCTCGACGCTACGGCCGGACGCAAGGCGTGCGTCGCGTAGAGCCGCGCCCGCCTGTGTGCGGCTGGCGATCAGTTCCGGTGTGAGATCTGTCATGCCGGATCAGTAATTGAGCAGGGCCGAATCGTCGAACCGCCCCTGCTGTGCCGCAATAGCTTCACGCGAATCGGGAAACCGCTGTTCGAGCTCGTTGGTCCACAGCGCCGCATCCATGCCATTGCCCGCCTTGCGCGCGATGAGAATGCCCACCCAAAGCGACTGCGCGCTTGCATACTTTCCGCTGTTCACACGGGCGATATAGAACAGCGCTTCTTTCGGCTTGTCCAAACGGTTGAGTACGACCGCCAGATTGGTGGACAACGCCGGATTGGAGGGATCGAGCGCGAACCCTTTCTTGAGGGTCAGGTCGGATGCAGCCCAGTCGCCTGCACGATACTGGCAGACACCCAACGCCAGATATGTACGCACCGGATAGCGGTAATTCTGGATCGCCAGCGCCTTGTTGAACTGAATGAATGATTCGGGATAGCGGTGCTGCTGGCACAGATACCAGCCGTAGTTGTGCAGCGCATCCGGGTTGTCTGGCGACAGGTGCAGGGCTTCGCGGTAATTGGCGTCCGCCTTGGCGCTGTCATTCAAGGCCGTATAGATGAGCGCCCGCATGACATAGGCTGGAACGTAATCGGATTTTTCCTCCAGCGCCTTGTTCGCCTCATTGAGCGCGACATCGAACTGCCCGCGCTGGTAATAGCCCTCCGCCAGCTGAAGCCGCAACTGCGCGCGCTTGAGCACCGCGGTGTCCGACGTGTTGAGCGTCGCGCCGGAGCCCATGTCCGCAGCGCGTTGAGATTGCGTCGCGCAACCGCCAAGCAAAGTCCCTGCAGCGAGCACCATGACCAGCAGCAACGCAGCGCGCCAGAAACCCGCGCCACGGAAATCGGCAACAGACAGCGCTCGATGGCTTAAGAACATGGTTCGGCTCTCCCTCAATGATTCAGGCGGGCAACGGGCGCCGCTGCTGCTTGCTGCATCCGAATGACGCGGCGGGTGCGATCCTGCACTTCGCCGGCGAGTTGACCACAGGCCGCATCGATATCGTCACCGCGGGTTTTACGCACCGTGGTCACGATGCCCGCATTGAGCAGGACCTGTGCAAAAGCAGACACCCGCGCAGAGGACGAGCGGCTCAGCCCGGATTCCGGAAAGGGATTGAACGGGATGAGATTGAACTTGCAGTTCACCTGCTCCGCCTGCACCAGCCGCAACAGTTCCTGCGCCAGCGCCGGGGTGTCATTGACACCGTCGAGCATGCAGTATTCAAAGGTGATGAAGTCGCGCGGCGCGAAATCGAGGTAGCGCTTGCACGCGGCCAGCAGTTCATGCAGCGGATACTTGCGATTGAGCGGCACCAGTTCGTCGCGCAGGGCGTCGTTTGGTGCGTGCAGTGAAACGGCCAGCGCGACCGGGCAATCCTGTGACAGGCGGTCCATCATCGGTACCACGCCGGAAGTCGACACCGTGACGCGGCGTCGAGACAGACCATAGCCATCATCGTCGAGCATGGTGCGCAGCGCGGGAATGAGCGCTGTGTAGTTCTGCAGCGGCTCGCCCATTCCCATCATCACCACATTGGAAATGGCGCGCTCGCCCGGCGGCAAACCAAGCTCGCGCCGCATGGTGAACTCAGCATGCCAGAGCTGGGCGAGGATTTCCCAGGTGTGCAGATTCCGGCTGAAGCCCTGATGGCCGGTGGAGCAGAACTTGCAATTCACCGCGCAACCGGCCTGCGACGACACGCACAAGGTGTTGCGTTGTGCCTCGGGAATGAACACAGCCTCGACCGCATTGCCCTGCCCCACATCGAACAGCCATTTCACCGTGCCGTCGGCAGACTGCGATTCGGTAACCACGGGCAGAGCCTCGATGGTCGCCTGCTCGCGCAGAAACTGGCGCAATGGCTTGGCCAGATCGCTCATGGCGTCGAAATCGGCTACGCCCTTCTGGTGTATCCAGCGGAATACCTGCCGCGCACGGAACGCGGCGTGCCCGTGGCGCCCGAACCACTCCACCAGTCCGTCACGGTCGAACTGCAGCAGGTTGGTGGGGGTCTGCTCGTCAGACATCTGCGCGAGGCCGGCGTGTCAGATCAGCGGGAGTAGATCGCCATCGCCGGAAAGAAGAAGGCGATCTCGACGGCGGCGGTTTCCGCTGCGTCCGAGCCATGCACTGCGTTGGCGTCGATGCTGTCGGCAAAGTCAGCGCGAATAGTCCCGGGCGCGGCCTTTTTCGGGTCGGTTGCGCCCATCAGATCGCGGTTCTTGAGGATGGCGCCTTCACCTTCGAGCGCCTGGATCATCACCGGGCCGGAGATCATGAAATCGACCAGATCCTTGAAAAACGGACGCTCCTTGTGCACGGCATAAAACGCTTCGGCTTCAACGCGCGACAGGTGCGCCATGCGTGCGGCGATGACCTTCAGGCCAGCCGATTCAAAACGGGTGTAAATCTGTCCGATCACGTTCTTGGCAACGGCGTCGGGTTTGATAATGGAGAGCGTGCGCTCAATGGTCATACTTTGCTCCTGAAATCAAAGGGTTAATTCATCATTGTAGGTCAGCACATGACCTGTGCTGCACCGCCACAGCACAGCGATCGGCAGCGTTCAGCGCCCGCCGCGATTAC
>JBAUTC010000288.1:0-2050 GCA_049582025.1 Thiomonas sp. | reverse complement strand
CGTTGCGCAGGCGATCGAGCACATAGGTGTGCGGATAGGCGCGGGCGAAGGCGTCGAAATCCTGCTGCGTCGCCGCGGTCAGCGTGGGCTTGATCGCCCAGTACGCCACCCAGGGTTCGAGCAGCGTGCCCTTGAGTTGCGGCAGGGCGTCGAGCGCGGGCTGCGGATCACCGCCCTCCGACGCCTTTTGCACCGCGAGAATTAGTTGCGCATCGACCGCCGGAATCTGCGGCATGGGCGGCATGACCACCGGCGCGGCGCTGACGCTCGCCGGCGCCGCGGGCACAGCCACACTGGCCGCCATGGGACCAGATTGCGCCAGCGCTGGGAAAGCCGACAACACCGCGCCCACCGACAGGGCGAGACCAGCAAAGCGGCGCAAAATACGCGGCAGCAACGAATTCGTGCTCATAGGACGTCAGCTTACAGTGAACCCGCCCATTTACGACCCATTGTCCCCAGAACAACCTCAGCATTTGCGTGCAAATCTGCGCCGCGATCTGATCGCCAAGCGGCAGGCGCTGCCCGATCTTGCGCGACGTCAGACGGAGCTGGCAGCCCGTCTGCTTCAGGTACTCGACGCCATGGAGCCCACCGCCCTGGGCGCCTACAGCGCCATCCGCGGCGAATTCGATCCCCTCCCCACGCTCGCCACCTGGCTGGCAGAGCATCCTGAATGCACCCTGGCGCTGCCCCGCATCACCGAAGCCACGAAGCGAATGGAGTTCATCGCCTGGAGACCTGGCGAGCCGCTACGCCCCGGCCCCTACGGCCTCGCCGAGCCGGCGGGTGATACGGCCATGGACCCCACCACCCTGCTCGTGCCTTGCGTGGGCTTTGCCGATGTGGGACTGCGGCTGGGCTACGGCGGCGGCTATTACGACCGCTATCTGGCCGGGCGCGAGGAGGTCTATACCGTCGGCCTGAGCTATGCCTGCGGCGAGTTGCAGCAACTCGACATGCAGCCACACGACCAGCTCATGGATCTGGTGCTGACCGAAGACGGTCTGTACGGCCTCGACGCCATGGCGCTCACGCTGATCGATTGAACACGCCTGCACCAGGGCCGCTGCTGACCGAGGCCGACCTCACCACCGACGCCAGCGGCCAGTCCGCCAGCCTGCGCTATGGCGACATCTACGCCAGCCGCGCCGGCGCCCTGGGACAGGCGCGCGCGGTCTACCTGCAAGGCTGTGGCCTGCTCGACTCACCTGCAGGCTGGGCGGGCCAGGCGCAGTTCACCGTACTGGAAACCGGCTTTGGCCTGGGGGTCAATTTTCTCGCGACCTGGGCCGCCTGGCGCGCGGATCCGCGGCGTTGTGACCGTCTGCACTACGTCAGCGTCGAACTGCACCCGGTGCGCGCCGCTGACTTGCTGGCCCACGCGCCGCCCGAACTGCATGCACTCGCTGCCGAACTTGCCGCCCTTTGGCCCGCGCCGGTGCGCGGACTGCATTCGATCGTCCTCGACTCCGACCGCGTGCACCTGCTGCTTGCCTTTGGCGATGCCGCCAGTCTCGTCCCCAGGTTACGGCTGGCCGCCGATGCGCTGTATCTCGACGGCTTCACACCCTCGCGCAATCCGGACATGTGGACGCCAACACTGTTCCGCGCACTGGCGCGTCTGACCAAGCCCGGCGCCCGCGCAGCCAGCTACACCGTGGCGCACGCAGTGCAAAAGGGTCTGGATCAGGCCGGATTCACCGTCGAACTGCTTGCGGGCTGGGGCGGAAAGCAGCAGCGCCTGCAGGCCCGGTTCAACCCCATATGGAAGCGCACCCGCCACACCCTGCCTCAGCCCTGGCCGCTTGGGCAACGCCGCCATGCCGTGGTCGTCGGCGCGGGCATCACCGGCGCGGCCTGCGCCCACGCCCTGGCGCAGCGCGGATGGACGGTCGAGGTGCTCGAATCCGGGCAGCACCCCGCAGGCGGCGGCTCGGCCATGCCCGCCGGCCTTGCGCATCTGCAGCCTTCCGCGGACGACAACCTGTTGTCGCGTCTCAGCCGTGCTGGCATGGCCGCGCTGCGGCGCGCCTTGCCCGCCGACTCT
>JBAUTC010000287.1:0-2667 GCA_049582025.1 Thiomonas sp. | reverse complement strand
TGAAGCGGCTGACAGCGCCGGCGCCGGTGGCGGTGATCAGCGGCATCACGCCCAGCACCATCGCAAAAGTCGTCATCAGGATGGGACGCAAGCGCAAGCCGGCCGCGTGTTCGATGGCTTCGCGTTTGCTGCGACCCTCACGCTGCAGGTTGTTGGCGAACTCCACGATCAGGATGCCATGCTTGGAGATCAGACCGATCAGCGTCACCAATCCCACCTCGGTATAGATGTTTAGGGTGGCGTGTCCGACGCCCAGATTGATGAACAGCAGCGCGCCGGAGATGGCCATCGGTACGGACACCAGGATGATGATGGGGTCGCGGAAGCTCTCGAACTGCGCAGCCAGCGCCAGGAAGATGATGACCAGCGCAAACCCGAAGGTCAACACCAGTCCGCCCGACTCCTGCTCAAACTGGCGCGATGGTCCCGCGTAGTCGAACCCATAGCCCGCTGGCAGGGTTTCCTGCGCCAGTTTTTTCAGGTCGCCAAGCGCCTCACCCTGCGCCACGAAGGGCATGGGCACGCCCTGGATGGTGGCGGAGTTGAGCTGCTGGAAGTGGTTGATGGTCTCCGGCTGCACGGTGGTGGTGAGATGCACCACTGTGGACAACGCCACCATGCCCCCACTCGATGTACGGACGTAGTAATTCTTGAGCTGATCGGCATTGAGCCTGAAGCGCTGCTCCACTTGCGGAATGACTTTGTAAGAGCGGCCGGCAAGCTCGAAGAAGTTGACGTAGCCGCCTCCGAGCATGGCGGACAGCGCAGAGCCGATGTCCTGCATGGTCAGGCCGAGTTGCGCGGCCATATTGCGGTCGATGTTGATACGGGTCTGTGGCAAGTCCACCCGCAGGTCAGACTGCAGGAAGATGAACTTGCCCGTCTTGAGCGCGTCGTGCAGAAACTTCTGTGACACGCCATAGAGCTTGTCGAAGGGTTCGGTGGTTGTCAGCACAAACTGCACCGGCAGGCCGCGTGCGCCAGGGAGTGACGGCGGCTGGAACACCGCGATCTGAGACCCGGCGATGTGATTGAGCTTCTGCTGCAACACCGGCTGCAATTCGGTGGCGGTCTGCTTGCGCTCATCCCAGGGCTTGAGCACCATGCCGCCGATCACCTGCGATGGCAGGTTCATCTGGAACACATGGTCGGTCTCGGGGAAGGTCTTGAACACGTCGTAGACCTGCTTGGAGTAAAGCTGCCGCTGGTCCAGCGTGGCCGTGGGGTTGTTGAAGGAAATGCTGATGAGTACCCCCTGATCTTCCTGCGGCGCCAGCTCGGACATGGAGGTGGAGTACAGGTAGTAGATGCTGCCGAGAATGATGACCGACATGACTGCGGTTACCGGCAGGAAGTTGAACGAGCCATGCAGGGTGCGCTCGTAGCGCTTGTGCAGGCGGTCGAAGCTGCGGTCGAGAAAAAGCACCAGCCGGTCCTGCCAGTTGTGGCTTTGCGGATCCGGCGCCTTGAGCAGGCGCGAGCACATCATCGGCGACAGGGTCAGCGCAATGACGGCCGACATCACCACCGTGCCCACCAGGGTGAAGGCAAATTCGGTGAACAGCGCCCCGGTCAGCCCGCCCATGAAGCCGATGGGCACATACACCGCCACCAGCACAATGGTCATCGCGATGATGGGGTTGGCCAGCTCGCGCGCGGCGCGCACCGAGGCATCCAAACGCGTCATGCCCTCTTCGAGATGTCGGCTGACGTTTTCCACCACGATGATGGAGTCGTCCACCACCAGGCCGATGGCTAGCACGATGGCCAGCAGCGTGAGCAGGTTGATGGAATACCCCAGCGCCAGCATCACCGTGAAGGTACCGACGATGGCCAGTGGAATGGCCACCAGCGGAATGATGACCGAACGCAGCGAGCCGAGGAAGATGAACACCACCACGGTCACCATGAGAATGGCTTCAATCAGGGTCTTGACCACTTCATCGATGGACGAGGTGACGAACTTGGTCGAGTCGTAGACGATAGCGCCCTTCAGGCCGACCGGCAGTTGTGACTTAATTTCCGGGAAGGCCTTGCGCACCCGCGCGACAACGTCCAGCAGGTTCGCACCAGGCGCCACCTGGATCCCGACGTAAACGGAGGTCTTGCCGTCAAAAGCCACGGAACTGTCGTAATCGTCCGCGCCGAGCGTGACCTGCGCCACGTCGTCAAGCCGCACCACCTGTCCGTTCACCGACTTGACGACCATATTCTTGAAACCGGCAAGCGTTTTCAGATCAGTGTTGGCCGACAGGTTGATCTGCACCATCTGGCCCTTGGCATTGCCGGTGGCCGCCAGGTAGTTGTTGGCTGCAAGCGCGGTATATACGTCCGCTGCAGTCAGGCCGTAGGCGGCGAGCTTTTGCGGGTTGAGCCAGGCGCGCAGGGCGAAGTTCTTCGCGCCCAGCAGCTCCGCGTTCTGTACGCCGTCGATGGCCTGCAGCTTTGGCTGCACCGCGCGGGTGAGATAGTCGGTGATCTGGTTGGGCTTGAGCACATCGCTGTAGAAGCCGATGTACATGGCGTCGATGGTCTGGCCGATGCTCACCGACAGCACAGGCTTTTGGGCAGCTGGAGGCAGCTGGTTGAGGACCGAGTTGACCTTGGTGTTGATCTCGGTGAGCGCCTTGTCCGGATCGTAATTCAGTCGCAGGTTGGCGGTAATGG
>JBAUTC010000286.1:0-13264 GCA_049582025.1 Thiomonas sp. | reverse complement strand
ACCTTGTAGCGGTCGATGTCGGCAGCGCTGCGCGCATGGCGGATCGGGTTGATCATACCCAGCAGTTCCCAGGCTCGGGTGCCGTCGCCCAGTTCAGCGAAGGCCATTGCCGCCCACACCGCGGCATGCGTGTACTGGCCACCGTTTTCGCGGACGCCAGGCACATAGCCCTTGATGTAGCCGGGATCGAGTGTCGTGTGGTCGAACGCTGGATCCAGCAATTGCACCAGGCCGACATCGCGTCGCACCAGGCGCTGGTCGAGCGATTGCATCGCCTGCAGCTGGCGGTTGATGTCGGCAGCGCCCGATAGCACCGACCAGCTCTGCGCGATGGCGTCGATCTGGCATTCCGCGTTGCCCGCCGAGCCCAGTGGCGTGCCGTCATCGAAGTAGGCGCGCCGGTACCACGCACCATCCCAGCCATGCTCGTCGAGGCTGATGCGCAGCGCGGCGGCCGTGGCGACGCAGCGAGTGGCGAACGTGGGGTCGGCATGGGCCTGCGCAAGCGGGACGAAGCGCAGCAGCACCTCGTGCAGGAAAAAACCAAGCCACACACTCTCGCCACGCCCCTTGTCGCCAACGCGGTTCATGCCATCGTTCCAGTCGCCGGTGCCCATCAGCGGCAGGCCGTGCGTGCCGCGCGGCATGCTGTGCTCGATGGCACGCACGCAATGCTGGTAGAGCGACTCACGCCATTCCGAGTGCGTGGGACGGTCGTAATAGGCCTCTTCATCAGGGCCGACGCGGCGGCCGCTCAGGTAGGGCGCGAGTTCATTCAGCACGCCGTGATCGCCGGTGATCTGTACATAGCGACTGACGGACAGCGGCAGCCACAGGTAATCGTCGGAGCAGCGGGTGCGCACGCCGCGATCGAGCGGCGGATGCCACCAGTGCTGCACGTCGCCCTCGCTGAACTGTTGCGACGCGCACAGCAGGAGATGCTGGCGCACGGCATCGGGCTGGGCGTGGATCATCGCCATGGTGTCCTGCAACTGGTCACGAAAACCGATGGCGCCGCCCGACTGGTAGTAGCCGCTGCGGGCGAGAAAGCGGCAGGCGATCACCTGGTAAAGCAGCCAGCCGTTGACCAGCACATCGAGTGCCGGGTCGGGTGTGCGCACCTGCACCGCACCCAGCGTGCTCTGCCAGTGCGCATGCACAGCCTCTAGCGAGGCGGCCGCGGTGCCGAGACCACGACAGCTCTGCACCAGTGCGCTGGCAGCTTTGGAACTACCGGCCACGCCAAGGCGGAAGATGATTTCATGCGTGTCGCCAGCAGCGAGGTCAAAGGGAATCTGAATGGCGGCGCACGGGTCCAGTGCCGCGCCGACCTGACCCGACAGGCGCGCATGGCCCATGGCTGCGGGGGCGCGCAGGTTGCCGTTACGGCCCAGGAATTCGCTGCGGTCGCCCGTCACGCTGCGTGCCGGGTTGTCAACATCGAAAAACGCCACGCGGCCGGCAAATTCGGTGTTGTAGGCGTTGCGCGCAAACAGCGCGCCAGTCACGGGATCGGCCTCGGACACCACATGCATGGCGGTCTTTTCGCGCAAATCGCCGAGCACCCATTCGACATAGCCGGTGGCCGACAGGCGGCGCGAACGACCGGACATATTGCGCACCTTGAGCACCGAGAACTTCACCGCCGCATCCAGCGCCACGTACACCCACAGCTCCGTGCTGATGCCGTCTTCGCTGTGCTCGAACACGCTGTAGCCGAAGCCGTGGCGGGTGCGATACATGCCCTCGCCGCGCCGGGGCAGCGGCGTGGGTGACCAGTAATGGCCGCTCTCTTCGTCGCGCACATACAGTGCTTCGCCGCTGGCATCGGTCACCGGGTCGTTGTGCCAGGGCGTCAGGCGGAATTCGTGCGCGTTCTCGCCCCAGGTGTAGGCGCTGCCGCTCTCCGAGATGACTGTGCCGAACTGGGCGTTGGCCAGCACATTGGCCCACGGTGCAGGCGTGGTCCGGCCGGGTGGGAGATTGATGACGTACTCGCGGCCATCGGCGCTGAAGCCACCGCGGGGGTTGTGCAGCAACAAGGGAGCGGCGGGCGTTTCGAGCGCCACGATCTCTGGGTGTCTCGACTCTGCGAGTCGGGAGCGGGTGGCGATGAACGCCTCGGGCTGTTTCTGCAGGCGTCGTCGGCCGAGCTGCTCAGCCAGAGTGCCACGCGCATCGCTGAGCACCACGCGCGCCGCAGATTGCATAAGGATGCGATCCTCGCCTGCGATCTGCTGCGCCGGGCGAACAAAGATGCCGCCGGGGCGGTCAATCAGGCTGGCCTCCAGGCCAGAGGAAATCAGTCCCATGATCTGGTCCTGCAACTGCTGACGGTAACCGGCGTGGTCCTCGTTCCAGATCACCAGGTCCACCGCCAGCCCCTTAAGACGCCAGTATGCGTGCGCCTGCACCAGTTGTCGCACCAGGGCGATATTCGCCGGGTCGGCGATGTGCAGCAGCACGATCGGCAGGTCGCCAGAGATGGCTTGTCCCCACAGGCCGGACTGGCCGCGCTGGTTGGCGCGCAGGATGCTGGAATCCGCGCGCAGCGCAACCTGGGCGTAGAGCAGGCAGGCGGCCAGTTCCTCATAGAGTTGCGCGTCCGCCTGGCTGGCATTGAGCTGGCGCAGCATCACCTGGCTGTGGGTCCAGGCCAGGTCGAACACGCGGTCGGCCAGGTGGCGGTCGCGGTATTTTTCGATCAGGTGCAGGCAGGCATCGCGGCTGTCGCCCACCCCGGTGACCAGGTCGACCAGCGCCGATTGCTCGGGGTCAAGGGTGATGCGGCAACGAATGGCCACGATCGGGTCGAGTACCGAACCTGCGGTGTTCGAAAGGCTGTGGCGGCGCTCGCTGGAATCCATGACCAGAGGATCCGCGGTGCTGTGACCCCGACCGATGAAACGGGCGCGGTCGGTTTCATACGATATCTCATCGATGTCGGCATCGTGTACCGCCAGCAGATGGCACATCCACGGCACGGTCTCGGTGCTGGAGCGTGGGCGCCGGGTGCAGATGATGGCCTGTAGCGCCTGCACCAGTTCGGTTTGCACGAACAGCTTGCTGAACGCCGGGTGCAGCGCGTCGGCCAGCGCCGGGGCGAGCACGACCTCGGCATAGCTGGTGATTTCGATGGTGCGCCGGCTGCGGCTGCGGTTGGTCACGCGCATGCGCCGCAGTTCGATATCGTCTTCCGGCGACACGACGATTTCGGTGTGGGTGTCGAAGTCGTTGTTGCGCACCCGGAACTCGGCGCGCGCGTCGGAGAAGATCGCCTCGTAGGACGACGGCACGGCCCTTGTGGGCTGATGCGCCCCGGACCAGACCTCGCCGCTGCTGACGTCGCGCAGATAGCAGAATGCGCCCCAGTCGTCGCTGCTGATGTCTTCGCGCCAGCGTGTCACCGCCATGTCGCGGTAGCGGCTGTAGCCGCCGCCCGCGCCGTTGACCATGACGTGATAGCGGCCGTTCGACAGCAGCTGCACTGTGGGTCGCACGCTGTCCGGCTCGGTGAGGATGCGCAGGCTGGTCTCTGCCGCGCGAGCCAGTGCCTGCGGTGCAAGCGCGGCCGCGGCATGGCGGTACTCGGCGGCGGTCTTTGGCACGCGCTCCTGCAACAGCAGCAGAGTGGCGCGCAGGCTGGAGTCGGACTCGAAGCGGCGCTGCATCGGCCGCTGCTGCAGCAGATGATCGAATGCCAGCAGGCTCATGCCCTGGTGATGCGCCATGAACGAGTGCACCACCACCGCACTTTGCCCGCGCGGCAGGCGAGCCGGGGTGTAGTCAATGGCTTCGTACAGGCCATAGCGGCCTTCCACTCCGGCATCGGCGAGGCGTTGCAGATTGGCGCAGGCGGCTGCGGGATCCACCATGAGCGCCAATGCCGAGGCGTAAGGCGCCACCACGAGTTCTTCGCTCAGGCCGCGTTTGAGTCCCAGTCCGGGCACACCGAAGGCCCGGTACTGGTAGTGGAACTGCGCGTCCCGGGCGTTGTAGCCGGACTCGGACACGCCCCAGGGAAGGCCGAGTTGCTGGCCGTATTCAATCTGTCGCGCCACGGCGGCGCGACAGGTCTGGTCGAGCAGGGTGCCGGAATAATTCGGCATCACCAGCATCGGCATCAGGTATTCGAACATCGAACCGGACCACGACAGCAATACCGGCTCGCCGCGGCTCGTTGTGAGCAGGCGACCGAGTGCGAACCAGCTGTCCTGGGGCAATTTCTCCTGTGCAATGGCAACGAAATTGGTGAGCCGCGCTTCCGAGGCGAGCAGGTCGTAGAAGCCAGCGTCCAGCCGGCGCTCATCGACGTTGTAGCCAATCGACAGCAGGTCGCGCTGGCTGTCGTAGAGAAAGCTGTAGTCCATCTGCGCCAGCGATCCGGCCTGTCGCGCCAGACGCTCGACGGTCTGGAACATTTCTGCGGCCTGTTCCCGCGCGCTCCCTGCTCCGTCGTGGTCGTTGAGAGGATCGGCGTCGCTCGCGCGCAGCGCGCCACGGTCCGTCAACTGGCGCAGAGTGGGAACGGGGTCCCTCGCCTGCATCGATGGCGGTGCAAATGCGGCGCACCGCTGCAGCACGGCACTGACCTCACGACACTGCGAGCACAGCGCCTGAAACCAGAATACGGCGTCGCTGACTGCCTCGGCCTCGCCTGTCTCCCTGGCAGGGGCGATGTCATCCAACGCAACGGGGTCGATGGCGTCCAGAAGGCGTTTCAGGCAGATTGCTGCAGCGGCGAGGGTTTGAGGCGGGTCGGCGCGCGCAGCGTCGAGCAAGGCGCGAAATGCCTGCAGCGCAGCGGCATCACCAGCGCAGTTGAGCACGGCCTCGTGCAGCAGCGCAAAGGAATCGTGGAGACCTTGCAGCAGCCGTGGATCGAACAGCGGATCGTCAACCAGCGCCAGGAGGCCGGAGCGCAAGGTCAGCAAATGTCCGGCCAGATTGCCGCTGTCGACCGCGGAGACGTAGCGTGGCGCCAGGGGCTGAAGACTGAGCGTGTCGTACCAGTTGAAGAAATGCCCGCGGTACCTTGGCAGCGTCTGCATGGTCTCAAGGGTCTGCTCGGTGCGTCGCAGCAGGCCGCCAATACTCAGGTAGCCGAGGTCATAGGCCGCCAGATTCGCCAGCAGCGCCAGCCCCATATTGGTGGGCGATGTGCGGTGCGCGATGGTCACTTCGGGCTGCTCTTGAATATTGTCCGGAGGCAGTCCGTGGTCCTGTGTACCCACGTAGGTCTCGAAAAATGCCCAGATCTTGCGGGCCTGGCGGCGCAGGAATTGCAGTGTTTCAGGCGTTGGCACGTAGCGCTGCGTCGGCACGGGCCGGCTGATGCGCCAGGCAATGGCAGGTGACGTCAGCCACAGCGCAAGGAGAGGCGCGGCGATCCACAGCACGTCCGGCCGCGTCAGCAGCAAGGCCGTCGCTGTCAGCAGCGCCAGCGCAGGGCCGATGGCCATCGACTTGATCGATCCGGCCAGCCTGTCGCCAGGGCCGCGCTCCACTTCCTTGGACGGATTCCACTGCAGCAGCCTGCGCCGCGTCAACGTCATGCGCCACAGCGTCCTCAGGATGGCATCAACGCTGTAGAGCGCCTCGTGCGGCAACCACGCCAGGGTGAACAGCACGCGGGCGGCCGCCTCGCCGCTGCTGCGCAAGGCGGCGCGCAGGTGCTGGTCCATCCGCACATCGCGTGGCTTGATAAATAAATCGATTTGCAGCGCCAGCAGCGGGGGCACGACCACCACGCCCAGCACCGCTAGGGTCCACGCTGCCACCTGCGAGATGGCAAGCCAGCCGACCAGCAGCACGATAAGCAGCGAAGCAGGCACCAGGCTGCGGCGCAGGTTGTCCAGAATCTTCCAGCGCGACAGCGCCGACAGCGGATTGCGCGCGCGCTTGCCGTCCGGCATGCGGGTCCACGGCAACACCCATGCCAGCAGCTGCCAGTCGCCCCGAATCCAGCGATGGCGGCGGCTCACGTCGCTGTCATACCGCGACGGATAGTCTTCGTAGAGTTGCACGTCGCTGATCAGGCCCGAGCGCGCGAAGCAGCCTTCCACCAGATCGTGGCTGAGGATCCGGTTGTCGGCGAAGCGGTCGGCCAGGACGTGCTCGAAGACGTCGACGTCGTAGATGCCCTTGCCGACGAACGAGCCTTCGTCGAACAGGTCCTGATAGAGATCGGACACGGCGCGCGTGTAGGGATCGATGCCGGCGTCGCTTCCGAACAGTTGCGCATAGGCCGACCGCCCGACGCTGGGCAAGCTGATGCCCACGCGCGGCTGCAGGATGGCGTGGCCCGCGGTGACGCGCCGCGTGACGGGATCGACCACGGGACGATTGAGCGGATGCGCCATGGCACCGACGAACTTGCGCGCCGCATCACGCGGCAACTGGGTATCCGTGTCCAGTGTGATGACGTACTTCACCTCGGACAGCACCGCGGTACGGCCGACGACGCACAAGAAACGCGTGTCGCCCGCCCCGCGCAACAGCCCGTTGAGTTCGGAGAGCTTGCCGCGCTTGCGCTCGTATCCCATCCACAGCTTGTCGCGTGCGTTCCAGCGGCGCGGGCGGTGCAGCAGGAAAAAGCGGTCGGACTGGACGTCCGGATGGCTGGCGTTCAGGGTGTCGATACCCTTCGTTGCGTGCAGGAGCAGCGCCGCATCCTCGTCCAGAACCTCGCTCTGCGCATCGGCAAAATCGGTGAGCAACGCGAAGTGCAGATGCGGGTCGCGGTTGGCCAGGAAGCGCACTTCCAAGGCATCGACCAGATCGTCCACGTCCTGCATGCAGGTCAGCATGGCCGGAATCACCACCAGGGTGCGCACGTGGGGTGGCAAGCCCTTGGAAAAATCCAGCCGTGGCAGCAGGCGAGGCGACACCATGATGGAGGCCAGCCAGTTCGTCAGGCTGATGGCGAGCTGGCTGCTGATCAGGAGCACAGGCACGGCAATCAGGACCCAGAGCCAGGCTTGCAAGCCGCTGCGCACCAAGACCCCCAACAACGGTTCCGCCAGCAGGGCCAGCAGCAGCAGGGTTGGACCGAGATACAGCGCCAGGGGTGCGCGTCGCGCCATCTGGCGCAGATGACCGATTCCCGAGTCGCGGTGGACGACATCTCGTTCCAGCGCCTCCAATCCCTGGTCGACGAGGAAGTAGCCGACATGACGCCGCACCGCCGCCCGCGAGGGATCGATCGCTGCGCTGTTGGCAAGCGCGATCGCGGCCTGTGCCACTTCGCCCTCGCTGCTGGCACTGTGCTTCGCCACGCGCTCCACCACATGGCGGTAGTGATCGCGGGTGACGAAGTCCATCGCCGCATAGACCCCGGCCGGGTCGGTGCGCAGGACTTGTTCGACGTGGCTCATCGACTCGACAAAGGTGCGCCAGTCCATGCTGGAGAGCATGCGCAAACTGCCAATGCTGTTGCCGATGGTCACCTGGTCGGCGGCCTGTTGCTGCGCCTCCAGCTGGACCATCCGCTCGATGTTGTGTCCGGTCTCTGCCAGCGTCTGTTCGATCCAGGTCAGCGCCAGGGCCAGTGCCGGGCCTTGACCCTGCAACCGGCGCGTCAGCTCGGCCACGAATGAACAGGTCATGGGCGGGCCCGAGCGTGCCATGTCGGCCACGGCGAGCACCACGCTCTTAGGGTCGGTGCCGGCAACGTCGGTCATGCGGTCGGCCCACTGCGCCGCCACGTTGCGGTCGGTCCATTCCGCCAGCACGCGCACGGCGACGCGGCGCAGGTTCTCGATCAAGCCCAGCCGCAGCATGATCGGAATTGCCCACAACTCGCCGATCTTCAGTGGCGCGACCGTCTGATACGACACCACGAAGCGGCGCAGGCTTTCGCCGTCCACCCGACAATCGCCGTGGGCAATGGTTTCCAGTGCAATGTCATAGACCCTCGGCAATTTGGCCGAAGGCCCGTCGAGCAGACGCGGGAGCTCGCGGCTGTAGCCTTTGGGCAGGTCGCGCTGCGCGGTGCGGATCTGCTCTTCAATGAGGTAATCGTTGTCCAGCAGCCATTCGGCCGCAGGAGTGATGCGTTCACCCTTGTGGGTGGCCTGAGTGAATACCTTGCTGGCGTAGGCCAGCGTGGCTTCGTTGTCGGCCAGCCGCGCAAGCAGGTCGTTGTTGCGCGACTGCTCGGATGCATGATGGCGCTGCGCCAACACGATCCCGTACAACTCCATCTGGTCCGCGCTCAGCAGTTCCGAGCGCAGAATCGGATCCGCAACCGTCGCCGGATGTCGTGTGAACAGCGAAAACAATCGACTTTCGCGTCGGGCAGCGCTGAACCGTGCGATGAACTCGGCGAGTTTCAAAGCCGCCGGTGCCGAGACACACGCCCTCCAACCGGGGAGCACGTCGACGATCCAAGCACAGTGGCCGCTGCCTTACACGCACAGCGACGCACTGCGCCCCGCACCTTAGCCACCCCCCTGATTGGCCCGTTTTCCGGGGTTCTTCTTGCGGGTGGACTTGCCGCGCTCCTGACTGCGTTTTTGCCCGGTCGGTTTGACCTGCGCGATGGCGGGCGCGTTGCTTGAGTCTTTGGGGCGAGAATTGGTTTTGGTCTGCATGGTGGGCTTTCGACTGGAGTCATCAACAATGAAGACTGCGTGCGCTGTGAGAGAGCACGCGGCGCAGGGCGCTGCCCTGAAACTGGCTTGCAACATAGGCCGAAATCGTCCGGCGCTCTGTGCGTTTGCGTACAGAGTGCAGATTTGAGGCGAGGATCGCCTGATGGCGCGGTGCCGGCGCCTCGAGCGGCGCCCGCGGGAAGTGCGCTATTTCTGTGGGGAGTCGGCGGTCGGCGGGCCGTCGTCTTTTGCCCCTTCCGCAGACGGACTGCCGGGAGCCGCGGCATGACGATCGGCGAAATCGAGCGCCGCCGAGTTGATGCAGTAGCGCAGGCCGGTGGGATTGGGGCCATCGGGGAAGACGTGACCGAGATGGGCGCCGCACTGGCCACACTGCACCTCGGTGCGCACCATGCCGTGGCTGACGTCGCGCACTTCGCGGATCACGGCCTGCGCAGTGGGTTGCCAGAAGCTGGGCCAGCCACTGCCCGATTCATATTTGGTGTGCGAGTCGAACAGCGGCGTGCCGCAGCATACGCAGCGATACAGCCCGTCGCCGTGGTGATCCCAGTAGATGCCGCTGAAGGGCGGCTCGGTGGCGCTGCAGCGGGTGACGCGGTATTGCTCTTCGGTCAATTTGTCGCGCCAGCTCTGGTCGTTCGCATCGGAGGTGGACATGGGGGTTCCTTCAGGATGAGCAGGACAGGCAGGCCGGGGCGGCATGCTCGGGCGGCGGCGCGGCGTAGTGCGCCGGAGCGGCGCTGGCGTCGAACGGCTGACGCAGCGCGGCAAGCAGGCGGCGCACCTCACTGAAATCACCCGCCTCGGCCTGGGCAATGGCGGCCTGGGCCAGGTGATGACGCAACACGATGTACGGGTTTACGGCGTTCATGGAGCTGGCGCGCTCGGCATCGCTGCGGTGTTCAAGCTGCAGGCGCGCGCGATAGCGCTGCACCCAGGCGGCGAAGCTGTGCGGATCGCGGCCGAATTGCGCGGCCAGGTCGACTGGAATGCTTGTTTCCGTGGCGGCAGACAGCCGCGCGAGCTGGCGGAAGGTCAGCGTCCAGTCGCTGCGGTTGGCGGCCATGGTGTCCAGGAGATCCTGGAACAGGTCGCCGTCATCGGCTTGATGCTGCTCCAGCCCGAGTTTTGCGGCGAGCTGTTGCTGCACCGCTTCGATATATTGCGGGCGGAAGGCGTCCACGGCGGCGCGCGCGTCCTCAGGATTGTCGATCAGGGGCAGCAGGGCTTGCGCCAGCGCCAGCAGGTTCCAGTGTGCGATCGCGGGCTGTCGTCCATAGGCATAGCGTCCGCCACGGTCGGTGGTGTTCGGGGTGTGCAGCGGGTCGTAGGCGTCGAGAAAGGCGAATGGGCCGTAGTCGATGGTCCAGCCCAGGATGGACATATTGTCGGTATTCATCACCCCGTGGATAAAGCCCACTGCTTGCCAGTGCGCCATCAGTCTGGCGGTGCGCGCCACCACCCAGCGCAGCAGACCCAGCGCGGGCTGGGGATCTGCTGCACAGTCAGGGCAGTAGCGCGAGATGGTCCAGTCGGCCAACTGGCGGAGTTGCGTGGCCTGGCCGCCATAGCTGAAATGCTCAAAGTGGCCAAAGCGGATGAAGCTCGGCGACAGCCGCGTCACCATGGCGGCGGTTTCGATTCGTTCGCGCCGCACCGGGCGAGTGGAGCCGACCAGGCACAGCGCGCGCGTGGTCGGCACACCCAGCGCGGCCATGGCCTCGGAGCACAGAAATTCGCGGATGGACGAGCGCAGCACCGCCCAGCCGTCCCCCATGCGGGAAAACGGGGTGCGCCCGCTGCCTTTGAATTGCACTTCCCAGGCGTCATAGCCACCGCTGTGCGCGCCGCCGGTGGCGTCTCGCCATTCGCCCAGCAGCAGGGCGCGGCCATCGCCCAGTTGCCCGGCCCAGTTGCCAAATTGATGTCCGGCGTACACCGTGGCGCGGCTGTTGCCGCTGATCGCCTCGACGTGACCGCCGAAGGCCAGCGCCCAGTCGTACTCCTCGCCGGCATGTTGCGGCGCGGCCAGACCGACCAGCGCGGCGGCATCGGCGCTGCAGGCGATGAGCACGGGGTCGGGCAGGGCGCTGACGCCGACCGGCACGCTGAAGGCCGTGCCGAGCGCGGCAAACTGTTGCTCCAGCGCAGGCCAGTTGGATACTGCTGGTGTGGGGGATACGGCGAAATCGAGAAACGGGGACGACATGCGCCCATTCTCGAACAAACCCGGATCCCCGGAGCGCGTCGGGGTATCCTGCTTGGCAAAACAGATTCGCAAGTCCATGACACGTTCCTCACACTCCCCGCCCTTGGCCGCCGCATCACGCGCCGTCATTGCGCTGCCGTTTGGCCGCATGGCTCTGAGCTGCTCGGACGATCAGGTGCTGCTGCTGGAGTACCTGGAGCCAGATGCGTCGTTGGTGCCACCAGCCACCGCCCTGTGTCGCGACGTCGCAGCGCAGCTTCAGGCCTATTGCGCCAATCCTGCGCACCGCTTCGACCTGCCCCTGGCCGACGCCGGCACCGGATTTCAACGCCGCGTCTGGGGTCTGCTGCGGCAGATTCCGCACGGCCGGGTCCGCACCTATGGTGACGCTGCCGCGGAGCTGCGCAGCGCCGCGCGGGCTGTCGGGCAGGCGTGCGCAGCCAACCCCTTTGCGCCTGTCGTGCCGTGTCATCGCATCGTGGCACGCGACGGGCTGGGCGGCTTTGCCCACTCCACCGCGGAAGACGGTCATCTGCTCGCCATCAAGCGCTGGCTGTTGCAGCATGAAGACGCAAGCCGCCATGCTTGAGGCCCCGGTGCAGGCCGGATGGCCTGTCGCCCCGCCTGCATGTGCCGCGGCGATCGACCGTTTCTGCGACGCCCTCTGGCTGGAGGACGGCCTCTCGCCCAACACCCTGGCCGCCTACCGCCGCGACCTGACCCTGTTCGCCCGCTGGCTGGCATTCGCGGGCCGGCCCGCGCTGGTGCAGGCCGAGTTGCGTGACGTACAGGGCTATATCGCGACGCGTTTCGCGCAGAGCAAGGCCACCTCGTCCAACCGGCGGCTGGTGGTCTTGCGGCGCTTCTTCCGCTGGGCCTTGCGCGAGCGCCTGCGTCAGGACGATCCCACCCTGCAGCTCGACACCGCCCGCCAACCCGCGCGCCGCCCCAAGACGCTGAGCGAGGCGCAGGTGGAAGCGCTGCTGGGCGCGCCCGACGTGGACACCGCGCTGGGCCTGCGCGACCGCGCCATGCTCGAACTCCTCTACGCCAGCGGCCTGCGGGTCAGCGAGCTGGTGGCGTTGCCCGTGGTGCGTCTGTCGCTCGACCAGGGCGTGGTGCAGATTGCCGGCAAGGGCGGCAAGGAGCGCCTGGTGCCGTTTGGCGACGCCGCACAGGAGTGGCTGCAACGCTATCTGCACATCGCGCGGCCCGCACTGCTGCATGGCCGCGACAGCCCATTCGTGTTTGTTACCTCCCGCAGCGGGCAAAGCGCGCGAGAGGCAGCGGGAATGACCCGGCAGATGTTCTGGACGCTGATCAAAGCTCATGCGCGCAGAGCCGGCATTGACGTCCCGCTGTCGCCTCACACCCTGCGCCACGCCTTTGCCACCCACCTGCTCAACCACGGGGCCGATCTGCGTGTGGTGCAATTGCTGCTCGGTCATGCCGACATTTCCACTACCCAGATCTACACGCATATCGCGCGTGAGCGGCTGAAAACCCTGCACGCCCGCCACCACCCCCGCGCCTGATCGCACCCACGCATCCCCCATGGCACACGACGATTTCTGGTCCGCATTTGTGTTGTTGCTGCTGATCCTCGACCCCTTCGGCAACCTGCCGTTTTTCATCGCGGTGACGCGCAAGCTGCCTCCCAAGCGCCGCCTGCCGGTGGCGCTGCGCGAAATTGGCATCGCCTATCTGGTGCTTCTGGCGTTCATGTTTGGCGGCCATGGCTTTCTCAAGCTGATGAACCTCAGCCAGCCGTCGATCGAAGTGGCCGGCGGTGTCATTCTGCTTCTCGTGGCGATCAAGATGATTTTCTCCACCACCTCCGAGATTTTTGGCGGGGAGGGCGGGCGCGAGCCGCTGATCTTTCCCCTGGCCGTGCCCCTGCTCGCAGGGCCGTCGGCGCTGGCTACGGTATTGCTGCTCGCCTCGCGGCAGCCCGGGGAAATCTGGACCTGGGTGGGCGCCCTCAGCTCCGCCGTGGCGGTCACCGGCAGTCTGCTGCTAATGAGCGAAACCCTGCTCAAGTGGCTGGGTGACTCGGTGATGAACGCGGCCGAGAAACTCATGGGCCTGATCCTCACCGCCATCGCCGTCAACATGCTGCTTTCGGGCATCCGCAGTTATTTCGGGCTTTGAGCGCGGTTCCCGCAGCAACATGTTCTCCCATCTCTTTCTCGGGGTCACGGATTTCAACCGGGCGCTCGGCTTTTACCGCGCACTCATGCCCGTGCTGGGGATTGCCGAGCGCTTCTGTGAGCCTGAACGCCCCTGGGCAGGCTGGCAGTCCGAACCAGGACCGCGTCCGTACTTTCTGATCGGGCTGCCGTACGACGGCGAGCACCACGCTCCGGGCAACGGCGCGATGGTGGCGTTCCAGGCCGCCAGCCGGGAGGTCGTCGATGCCGCCTACAGCGTGGCGCTGGCA
>JBAUTC010000285.1:0-1815 GCA_049582025.1 Thiomonas sp. | reverse complement strand
GGCACGTAGGCCGGATTTCGCACCATGTGTTGCAAGACAACGGCCAAGCACCCGTGGCCCCCAGCGCGATACGCAGCGATACGGGCGAATCCTTCGTCGTGCTGCCTGAAGGGCCCAAGCGAGTGCCCTGCGACACGCCTCGGGCCCTGGACACGGCGGAGATCCCGGGCATCATTGCCGACTATGCGCAAGCCGCCAAAAACGCACTGGCTGCCGGGTTCGACATGCTGGAACTGCACAGTGCCAACGGCTACCTGCTGCAGCAATTCCTCGCCACCAACAGCAACCAGCGCATCGATCAGTATGGTGGCAGTCTGGAGAACCGTGCACGTATCGTGCTCGAAGCCATGGACGCGATCATCGCCGTTGCTGGAGCGGAGCGGGTGGGTGTGCGCATCTCGCCGCATTTCAATCGCCATGACATCAGCGACGAACAGACGGAAGCCATCCATCTCTATCTGGCGCGGGAATTCAACAAACGAGAAATTGCCTACATCCACATCGCGGAGCCGGATTGGGCCGGCGGCCCCGCGCTGACCGATGACTTCCGCAAGCAGCTTCGCGCCGCCTATTCGGGACGCATCATCGTCTGTGGCAACTACACACCAGAGTCTGCAGAAGTGCGCATTGCCTCAGGACTTGCAGATGCGGTGGCGTTTGGCCGCCCCTTTATCGCCAACCCCGATCTGGTGACGCGCTTCAAGCTGCACGCCCCGCTCAACAAGCCAAACCCCGCTACCTTCTATGGCGGAGGTGAAGAGGGCTACACCGACTATCCGTCCCTTGAATCGGTCCACGACAACGCCTGAGCCCGGCGCTTCGTCAGATTCACGAAAGAAGTAACTAACCTTCAGCGGCTCCTAACTTTTGGGCGAAGAGAAATATCGAGCCGCTGAAGAACGCAAAAGACGCCAAACCGATGGTGTGAATTGACTTCCAGCATCGCGCCTCAGGCCTGCATTGCGGCATACCACTTCATGGCCACATTGAGTCCAGCGCGAACGCTGAAATCGGGGCTGTAACCCAGGAGGCGCCGCGCCTTACCAATGTCCGCCAGCGAATGCCGCACGTCGCCTTTGCGAAACTCCCGGTACACCGGCGATTTGAAGGTCACGTTTGAATCAAGCGCCATGATTTCCTGCGACAACAAGGCGTGCAGGGTGTTCAGACTTGTCTGCTCGCCAAATGCAACGTTATAGACCTGATTGACCGCTTCGGCATTGGAAGTCACACCGGCGAGCACATTCGCCTGAACCACATTGTCGACATAGCAAAAATCACGGGTGGTTTCGCCATCGCCATTGATGGCGCAGGGCTGGTTTGTGCGAATTGCCTTTGCCCAGTTCGGGATCACCGCTGCGTATGGGCCGTTCGGATCCTGGCGCGTTCCAAACACATTGAAATAACGCAATCCAATGGTCTGCAATCCATAAACGCGCCCAAACACGTCGGCATACAGTTCGTTCAGGTATTTGGTGACCGCATAAGGCGACAGTGGCTTTCCAATCAGGTCTTCCACCTTGGGCAAACCTGGGTGGTCGCCGTAAGTCGAACTCGATGCAGCGTACACAAAACGTGCAACACCCGCATCTCGCGCAGCAACCAGCATATTCAGAAAGCCGGTCGCGTTCACCGCATGGGTCGCAAGCGGATTTTCAATCGACCGCGGCACGGAACCCAAGGCAGCCTCATGCAAGACGATATCGACTCCCTCGCAAGCCTGTTTGCAGGTTTCGAGATCGACAATATCCCCCTGTATAAACGTGTGGCGCTTCCAAGCATCGTCGCCAACGATGCGGTGCACCTCGTCAAGAT
>JBAUTC010000284.1:0-10828 GCA_049582025.1 Thiomonas sp. | reverse complement strand
GTGGATGCGCGCGGCGACGAAGGGCGGGCGGCCATGCAGGCCGGTGCGTTCCATCGGCAGATCGCGCCGTCTGCGCATCGCGCGACGGGCGTAGCGCACCATCCACGCGCCGCGCAGGCCAATGCGGCGCGCGGCCTGCAAATGTCCCGGGGTGTCTTCCACCAGAACGCATTGAGCGGGGCGCAGGCGGTGGCGGGCCAGCACATGGCGCAGCATGCGGGCGTCGGGCTTGGGCCGCAGATGTCCCATCATCCACATGTCTTCCACCGCCAGAAGGCCATCGACCAGGGGCCAGAGTTTGAGGTGCTTGAGCACACGCCGGGCATAGTCGCGCGGGGCGTTGGTCAGCACCAGTTTGCGCCCTGGCAGGCGTGCCAGCGCCGCGCGTTCACTGCCATCGCAGCGCAACATGCGCGGCAAATGCGGGAAGTCGTGCGTCTCGCGCAGGAACTGCGCGGCGTCCACGCCGTGCTCGTGCATCAGGCCGAGCAGTGTGGCGCCGTAGCGGTGCCAGAAGTGGGCGCGGATGCGGTTGGCTTCCTCCCGTGCCACACCCAGATGACGTTCGATGAACGCCGTCATCTCCGCATTCATCAGCGGAAACACTCGCCAGGATGCGTCGTGCAGGGTGTTGTCGAGATCGAGCAGCCAGACGACTGAGTGTCGCGCGGAAGGGAGGGGGGGCGGCATGGGCAGAGGCGGGGGCGTAAAAAAACCGCCGCGATGGAGCGGCGGTTTGCATTGGAACCGATTGCGCGGAAACGTCCGCCGAGTCAGGCTTTGGTCCAGGCGTCGATTTCTGTTTGATGCGCCTTGACCCACGCGGAGGTGACTTCCGGCATGGTCTTGCCGCCGTTGAGCTCGACCATCATGGCTTGAATGTCGTCCAGCGGCAGTTTGAAGTCGCGCAGGAACTGCACCACGCGCGGTGCGTTCTTCTCCAGCTTCGGGTTGATGATGGCGTCGATATGTCCGCTCACGCCGTAGATGTGCTTCGGATCTTCCAGTGTCTTGAGTGGGAATTGGGCCCAGATACCCAAGGGTTTCCAGGCGGTGACCACGATCCAGTCCTTGCGCTCCACAGCCCGCTTGAGCTGAGCCTGCATGGCGGCGGTCGAACTGGTGAGCAGTTCCATGTCCTTCAGGCCATAGGCCTTGATCGCCTTTTGCGTGTTGATCATGATGCCCGCGCCCGCTTCGATGCCGGTGATGCGGCTCTTGAACTTGGCATGGTGTGCTTCGAGTTCGTCGATGGAGTTGACCGGCACGTACTTCGGAACGGCAAGGCCCAGCCAGGTGCCCTCGGTCACCGCGCCGAGATCGACCACGTTCTTCTTGTATTTGTCCCAATACACCTGGTGCGTGGTGGGGAGCCAGGCGGTGAGCATGGCGTCGGCGCGGCCCGAGGCGACGGCGGACCACATCGGTCCCGCGTCTGTGGAGGTCAGGTGCGTCGGGTAGTGCAGGTTTTCCTGGATGATGCGTGCCGCGATGTGCGTGGTGATGTTGCTGCTTGGCCAGGATGCCACGTAGGTGATGCGGACCGGAGCATTGTCCGCCGCGAACACGGGCAGGCCGGAGACAGCGGTGGCCGCGGCGACTGCGCCGAGAGAGAGGAATTGACGTCGTTGCATTAATGTTTCTCCTTGTTGAGACGACCCAGGGACTGGGTCAGGCGGTCAAGAATGATCGCCAGAATCACCACGCACAGTCCGCCGACGAAACCCTTGCCGACGTCGAGCTGCGTGATGCCTTCGAGCACCACATTGCCCAGCCCGCCAGCGCCGATCATCGCGGAGATGACCACCATCGACAGCCCGAGCATGATGCTTTGGTTGACCCCGGCCATGATGGAAGGCAGGGCCGAGGGAATTTGCACTTTGGTGAGCAGTTGCCACCATGTCGCACCGAAGGACTGGGTCGCTTCGACCAGTTCATGCGGGACCTGCCGGATCCCCAGCGTGGTGAGACGGATAAGCGGGGGCAGCGCAAAGATGGTGGTGGAGATCACCCCAGGCACCAGTCCGAGCCCGAAGAAAATGACCGCTGGCACCAGATAGACGAAGGCAGGCATGGTCTGCATGATGTCCAGGACCGGGCGCAGCACTTTTTCCAGCAGGTGGCTCTTGGCGCTCAGAATGCCGGTGGGCACACCAATGAGGATGACCAGCAGCTCGGCGGCCAGAACCAGGGCAAGGGTCTTGACCAGGTCGCCCCAATAGCCCAGGTTCCAGACGAGGCCAAGGCCCAGGACGCTGAAGATCGCCAAAGACCAGCCGCCGGGCCGCTTCCAGCCCATGGCGCTGAGCGCCAGAATGGCGACGAGAGCGATGAACACCGGTACGGGAATCCAGCCCAGGCCGGCTTGCAGTCCGGAGATGAGGTAGTGGATCACGTTGGTCACGGAGTCGAATGCCGCCGCATAGCGGTTGGTGAGTGCGTTGACCCCGTTGCTGACCCAATCGCCAATCGGAATCGGTTGTCCTGAAGCCATGAATGGTTCCTCCTGAATGCATCACGGGGCGGGAGCTGATTGCCCGCCCGCGAAAGCGGTACACCGGCAAGATCGCCGGAAAATGCGGTCTGCAGCGTGCGTCTTATGCCGCGCTGGCAGTCTTGGGCTGGCGCGCCAGCCGTTGCGAAAGGCTCGGCAAGGTGGACGGGCGTTCAGTCTTGTGCCGCATGCCCGTTCTCCTTGGTGTCGGAAGCAGACACGGAAACCGAGGGCGGCGCGGCGACGGCCGTGGTTGCGGACTCCGGGCGTTGCGCCGCGTCCGTCGCCTGGTCCGCGGGACTCGAGGCCGCGCTGTCCGTGTTGAGATCCCCTTGCGCCAGCGCTGCGATCAAGCTGCTCTTGTCGACAACGCCGATCACACGATCGCGTGCGTCGACGATGCACAGCGGCGAGCCTTCGGTGCTGACACGCTGAATCAGGTCGGCCAGTTTGGAGTCGGCAGTTGCCGTGGGCAGGGCGCGCGTATTTTCCAGGCTGATGCGCTCGGCGTCGCGCTGCGCGGTGACGTGTTGCAGTTCGATGAACCCTTTCAGATTGCGCGCGCTGTCGATCACGATGAGGCCGCTGAAGCCACTGCGCTCCATTTTGCGCAGCACGGTACGCGCCGAGTCGCGGGTATTGGCCGCCACCCGAAGAGGTTGCATGATCTGCTCGGCGGTGAGCACCTTGGTGCGATCCGCTCCTTCGACGAAGGCGGACACATAATCGTCTGCCGGAGCGGACAGGATTTGCTGCGGCGTGCCGATCTGGATCAGCTTTCCGTCGCGCAGGATGGCGATGCGTGTGCCGATCTTGATGGCCTCGTCCAGGTCGTGCGAGACAAAGACGATGGTCTTGCCCAGTCGTTCCTGGATTTCCAGGAGGTCATCCTGCAACTGGCTGCGGATGAGCGGGTCGAGTGCGCTGAACGCCTCGTCCATGAGCAGAATCTCCGGGTCTGCAGCCAGGGCGCGAGCCAGGCCGACGCGCTGCTGCATGCCGCCGGAAAGTTCCGAGGCATATTTGTTTTCATAGCTTGAAAGGCCGACGGTCTCGATGACCTGCATGGCGCGTTCCTGCCGTTGTTCCTTGGGCATGCCCTGGATTTCGAGGCCGAATTCGACGTTCCCCAGCACTGTGCGGTGCGGCAGCAGGGCGAAGCTCTGGAACACCATGCCGAATTTTTTGCGCCGTAGCGCGCGCAGCGCCTTGGCGTTCATGGCAGTGGCATCTTCGCCGTCAACCAGAATCTTGCCGGCGGTTGGGTCTTGCAGACGATTGATCAAACGCAGCAAGGTGGATTTGCCGCTGCCAGACAATCCCATGATCACGAAAATCTCGCCCGGGTAAATATCCAGACTGACGTCATGAACACCGACGACCACACCTGTTTCAGACTGCACCTGGGATTTTTCCAAGCCCTTCGACAATAAGTCGAGCGCTTTATTGGTGTGTTTCCCAAATATTTTGCTGATGGACTGGACGCTGATTTTAGGATTAATCTTTTGATTATCTGTCATCTTTATATTTATTTTCCTTAAAAGGACAAATATTATATATATTTGACAAAAATTAATCAATAAATCATTAACCAAATTATCAACTGATTACAGGACAATTGACCAGATCGCCGGGCGTTCCAAGACGATATGCCTAAACTTGCAAATTTGTCGCCAGTTCCACAGTCAAAATATGAAAAAGCCGCAAGGAATGCGGCTTTTTCATATTTTGACAGAGGTTGGGGCCTTTGCGGCAGGGCGCGATCAACCGTCCTGAAATTTCCAATCGGATTTCAATGCGATCGGATCATGGTGCCGAAGGCCTGTTCGGTCAGCACTTCGAGCAGGATGGCGTGGGGAATGCGGCCATCGACAATGTGCACTGTGTTGACGCCGGATTTGGCGGCTTCGAGCGCTGAAGAGATTTTGGGCAGCATGCCGCCGGAGATGGTGCCGTCGGCGAACATGGCGTCGATCTCGTGCGCGGTGAGGTCGGTGAGCAACTCGCCCTGTTTGTTCATCACGCCGGGGGTGTTGGTCAGCAGCAGCAGTTTTTCAGCACGCAGCACCTCGGCCAACTTGCCGGCCACCACGTCGGCGTTGATGTTGAACGAGGCGTTGTCTTCGCCGAAGCCGATGGGTGAGATGACGGGGATGAACTGGTCGTCCTGCAGCGCCTTGACCACCGAGGGATCAATGGAGGCGACTTCGCCGACCTGGCCAACGTCGATCTCGGCGTCTGGATTCTCGCGGTCGCGCATGCGCAGCTTGCGGGCGCGGATCAGGCCGCCGTCGCGCCCGGTGAGGCCCACCGCCTTGCCGCCAGCATGGTTGATCAGGCCGACGATGTCCTGCTGCACCTGCCCGGCCAGCACCCATTCCACCACTTCCATGGTTTCTTCGTCGGTCACGCGCATGCCCTGCACGAAGGAGCCCTTCTTGCCGACGCGATTCAGCGCTTCGTCGATCTGCGGCCCGCCGCCATGCACCACCACCGGGTTCATGCCCACCAGCTTGAGCAACACCACGTCCTCGGCGAAGTCCTGTTGCAGCTCCGGGTCGGTCATGGCGTTGCCGCCGTATTTGATGACCAGAGTCTTGCCGTGAAACTTGCGGATATAGGGAAGGGCTTGCGCGAGGATTTCGGCCTGTTCGCGCGGTGCGATGTGCGACAGATCGGGGGGCGTGGTGGTCGTGTCGGCGCTCATGGGGGATCGTGGTCCAGGATAAGAAAACGGATAAAGTGCTGCGCTGCGCAATTTTAGGGCCGGGGTGAGGCGCACGGCCGCCGGGTTCAGCGCTTCATGAGAAAACGCGGGGCCGCCGCAGGGTGGCGGCCCGGGAGCGTTCTACACTCCAGTCCCCATGATGAACCCGCCGTTGAGCCTCTATCGCACCTTGCGCAACCGCCCGCGCTTGAGCGCGGCCATTGTGCTGGGCGTGATGCTGTGGTGGATGCTCAGCGCCTTCCTGCCGCGCACCATCGCATTGCTCTGGGCGTTCGATGCCAGTGCGCTGCTGTTTCTGGCCAGTACCGCCTGGATGATGGCGCATGCCACCAACGAAACCCTCAGGCGCCGTACCGAGCGGGAGACCGAAGGGCGCTGGACGGTGCTGCTGTTCAGCCTGGCGCTGTCGGCCGCGGTGTTCGCGTCCCTGTCGGTGGAGTTGCATTCGGTGCGCGGTCACCCTGGAGAGCTGGCGCTGGCCGGCAGCAGCATCGTGCTGTCCTGGCTGTTTTTCTCGGTAATCTTCGCCCTGCAATACGCCCACAGCGATTACGCCGCGCGCACCGCGGGCCATCCCGCACTGGTGTTCCCGGGAAATCAGGTGCCGGACTATTGGGACTATCTGTATTTTTCCGTGGTGCTGAGCATGACCTTTCAGACCTCGGACGTGAACATCGCAGGGCGACATGTGCGGCATCTGGTGTTGCTGCACAGTGTGGCGGCGTTTTTTTTCAATGTGGTCATTCTGGCGTTGACGGTCAATGCTCTGGCCGGCGCGTTCTGACCCTTTTTCTGGAGATCTAGACATGACTTCGATCGGCACCCCGCTGTCCCCTTCTGCCACCCGCGTGATGCTGCTGGGGGCAGGTGAACTGGGCAAGGAAGTGCTCATCGCCCTGCAGCGCCTCGGGGTGGAGACCATTGCGGTGGACCGCTACGACCATGCGCCGGGGCAGCAGGTGGCGCACCACGCCTGCACCATCAGCATGACCGACCCTGAGGCCTTGCGCGCGCTCATCCTGAAAGAGAAGCCGCATCTGGTGGTGCCGGAAATCGAGGCCATCGCCACATCGGTGCTGGAAGAACTGGAGGCCGCTGGCGTGGTCACCGTGATTCCCACCGCGCGCGCGGCGCGGCTGACCATGAACCGCGAAGGCATCCGCCGCCTGGCGGCGGAAGAACTGGGCTTGGCGACTTCGCCCTATGCCTTCGCCGATTCGCTGGACGAGTTGCAGGCGGCGATCGATGGCGGCATCGGCTATCCCTGCGTGGTCAAGCCGGTGATGAGTTCATCGGGCAAGGGCCAGAGCAAGCTCGACGGTCCTGCTGATGTGCGCCCTGCGTGGGAGGCGGCGATGTCCGGCGGGCGCGTGGCGCAAAGCCGGGTGATCGTCGAAGGCTTCATCGACTTCGACTATGAGATTACCCAGCTCACCGTGCGCAGCGTTGGCGCGAATGGCGCGCCGCAGACCAGTTTCTGCGAGCCCATCGGCCATGTGCAGGTGGGCGGCGACTACGTGGAAAGCTGGCAACCACATCCCATGCATCCGCTGGCGCTGCAGCGCAGCCGCGACATCGCGAGGCGGATCACCGAGGCGCTGGGCGGGCATGGAATTTTCGGCGTGGAGTTGTTTGTGAAGGGCGAACAGGTCTGGTTCAGCGAAGTCAGCCCGCGCCCGCACGATACCGGCCTGGTCACCCTGATTACCCAATGGCAGAGCGAGTTTGAGCTGCACGCCCGTGCCATTCTTGGCTTGCCGGTGGACACGACGCTCAAAACGCCGGGAGCAAGCGCTGTGATCTACGGTGGCTTGGAAGCGCGCGGCGTGCGCTTTGAAGGCGTGGATGCTGCTCTGTCGATTCCGGGGACCGATCTGCGGCTGTTTGGCAAACCGGAGAGCTTTGTCAAGCGCCGCATGGGCGTGGCGTTGGCCCGCGCCGATTCCACCGACCTTGCGCGCACCAACGCCAAGCGTGCCGCGCAGCAGGTGCGGGTGGTGGCACAGGATTGACCGCGTTGCTCACTGCGGAATGGTGCGTGGCAGCGAGGCCCGAAAACCATCCGCTTGTGAGTCTGTAGTTCGGCCATTTGCTGGAGAGTCCGCGGCCAAGGCCGGAATGCTTACCAAAACGAGATTCCAGAACTGGTGCCGCACGATGCGGCTGTGTGTCTTGAGCTGAGCGGCCTGCACAGGCTCGATTGGCGTCTTGGTGGACAAATGCTCGCGCAGACGGGTGTGGAAGATATGGAGTTCCCGAATCAGGCGCAGGAAGCTCGGCCGGTCCACATAGTCCGCCTGATGCGCTTGGCACCAGATGCCCAATTCGCTGTGCAGCGCCGCATTCGGTTTGAGTAACTGCTGGCGCTCGCCGTCGCTGAGGGAGCCTTGCTGGGCGCGCAGCGCCACTGCGTTGTGCCAGACCAGTGCCTGGATGGCGTCTGCAGAAATGGCCGGCTGTCTGTTCAGTGACGACGTCCATGGAATGAGCTGCGGCCAATGCGACAGCCAGATTTCAAAGTCGGACAGGGACATCGGCGGTGAGATGGCATAACCCTGAAACCGCGTGCAGCCCATGGAGACCAGGGCCAGCGCGTGCTGCGCCGAACTCACGCCTTCGGCAACGACCTGCAGGCCCATCAGCGCGGCAATGCGCAACAGGCCGTAAGTGATGCTCAGCCCCGCGCCGCTACTGAAGAGGTCGTGGGTGAAGCTGCGGTCGATCTTGACCGAGGTGATTTCGAGCTGTTGCAGATGGATGAGGCTGGCGCTGCCCGTGCCGAAATCATCGAGGATGACCTGCACGCCGAGCAGGCGGCATTGCGCGACCATGAAGCGTGCCATGGCGCCATCGAGTTCCGAGCCGTGCTCGGTCAGTTCCAGGGCAAGTAGTCCGGGTGGGCATTGTGGGTGCTGCGCAAGCACGCTGCGCAGGTCGGACAGAAACTGCGGGTCGAGAAAGTGGCGCGGACTGATGTTGACGCTCACCTGCAGGCGCTTGCCGGCGCCGAACCACGCATCGGCCTGGCGCATGGCGCAAGCCAGCACGAAGCGCCCGATCGGAACACTCAGGGAATCGTCGTCGAGCACCGACTCGAACGTTGCTGCGCGGTGCAGTCCGGCGGCATCGCGCAAACGCAGCAGGGCCTCGACGCCGTCGATCTGCACCAGTCCATCCGGTCCCTGCGTTGACGGTGGAGCGAGCGACAGAATGGGCTGGTACTGCAACTCCAGCCGGTTCTCGCGTAGCGCGGACAACACCCATTGCAGTTTGCGGTGCCGCTCCTGCATCGCATCTTCCATCTGCTGGTCGAAGATGCGGTACTGCTGGCGGCCGTTTTTCTTGGCGGCGTACATGGCCATGTCCGCACGCCGCACCAGGGTTTCAGCATCGACTGGCGCATCGGGCTGCTGCACCACCAGTCCGAGCGACAAGCCGATCTGCAGGCTGTTCCCCTGGATGACGAAGGGTTCCTCAATGCTGCCGACCAGACGCTTGGCGATGAAACTGAGCTGCTGTTCCGTGCTGTAGCCCGGTAGCAGCACGACGAATTCATCGCCGCCGAAACGAGCCAGCAAATCACCTTCACGCAGCACGGTCCGCAGGCGCTGCCCCACGGCGATCAGGAGCTGATCGCCGACCACATGGCCCAGACGGTCGTTGACGGATTTGAAGCGGTCGAGATCCATCAGGCCGATGGTCAGGGCCTGACCGGGGTGCCGGTGAATCAGTTCGTTGAGATGATCGAGAAAAATCCGGCGATTCGCCAGGCCGGTCAGGTCGTCGCGCAGGGCGAAGCGGCGTAGCGCCTTGAAGGCTTTGCTGATCCGCAGATTTTCCTTGATGAGCCCGCGGTTGAATCCATTGATGGTCACAATGAGTATGGTGCCGAAGATGATCGCTGCCAACAGGGCGACCCACGCCAGGCTGCGTTGTTGCCAACTCTGCATGGGCAACTGCATCTGGCCAGGCGTCAGCAACATGGCCACCCCGGTTAGAACGGCGAGCAGAATCAAGCTTGATGCCATCTGGACGCGCCGCACGTGCAGCGCTGCAATGGGGATGAGGCCGAGCAGAGGCAGAACGAACAGCGCGCCCACCTTGGGGAGCAGGCTGAAGAACACGAGTTGCAGTCCTGTGTTGAGCAGCAAGTAGAGCGTGGCAGGGAAGTTCCCCGGGCCGTTCTGGACACTAGGGACATAGAGCATCCAGTTGAGAACCGCCAGGTTGACCGTCGCCCCGAGCAGTCCATAGGTGACTGCGGCGATCCAGGGCAGCAGCCCCAGTGCGGCATAGGCCAGCAACAACAGCGCATACAGCGCATATCCTGCGATGGTGCGAGCCAGCAGGGAGGCATGCGATGCGGACGGGCTGTCCTGAGCCGGGGGGCGCTGCGTCATGTTCTGCCGTGGCTGCGCCGTGCAGGATGGAGACACTCAACTGGCGGGATGCGGTGGATCTGCTGCACGGAAGCGGAAGTGTGTTGTTGTGGAGTGTCCATACTGGCCTGCTGGATTGAAGCAGCGTATTCCACGGGGGCGCCCTCAAAGCACCAGTGAAAGACCGGGGGCGCTCGAAATGGCGTCGCCTAGGTCGGGGACCTCTTCGTCAAACGCGCCCTCGGATGCGACCGGGAAGGCGTCAGTCGCGTTCTGTCCGGCGGGCGTGCTGACCCCAAGCAGAATCAAATTCCAGAACTGATGGCGAACGACCCGGCTTAGTTCGCCCAGCGTCTTGAGTTTCGAGGTCTCTGCGCCGGGTTCGGCTGCGACAAGGTCTTCCCGCAGCCTGGTATGAAACACATGATGCTCGCGCATCAGGCGCAGAAAGCCGGGGCGGTTGCTGTAGTGCGCGGCGTTGTCGTGGCACCAGAGGCCAAGGGCGCAGGATTGCTGTGCGTCGGCTTTGATGAGTTGGGCGCGCTCTCCTGCATTGATCGTGCCCCGCTCGGCGCGGAGGGCGGTGTTGTTGTGCTGAACCAGGGCATGGATGGCGTCTGGCGAGATCTGCGCCTGTTGGGACAGCACGCTGGTCCAGGGCAGGTGCTCGCGCCACGTGGTCAGCCACGTTTCCATCGCCTCGGCCGTCATCGGGCGGGCGATGGCGTAGCCTTGCAAGCGGCGGCAGGACATGGAGGCCAGCGCCAGGGCGTGTTGTGGCGTGCTCACCCCTTCGGCCACCACATTCAACCCCATGAGTCTCGCGGTGCGCAGCAGGCCGTACGTGATGCTCAGCCCGGCGCCGCTGGTAAACAGATCCCGAGTGAAGCTGCGATCGATTTTTACCGCAGACACTTCAAGCTGTTGAAGATGGGTGAGGCTGGCGCTGCCCGTGCCGAAGTCGTCGAGTGCGACGCGCACACCCAGCTTGCGACAGCGATTGACGACAAAGCCGGCCATGTTGCTGTCGAGCTCGGAACCATGCTCGGTCACTTCGAGAATGAGCAATGCCGGCGGGCAGTGGGGATGGCGTTCCAGCTCGGTGCGCAAGTCGGAGAGGAATTGAGGGTCGAGAAAATGGCGCGGGCTGATATTGACGCTGACCTGGATATTGCGGCCTTCCGCATACCAGTGTTGCGCCTGCGCCATGGCTGCAGACAGCACAAA
>JBAUTC010000283.1:0-1809 GCA_049582025.1 Thiomonas sp. | reverse complement strand
GAGCATCTATATCTTGATCCGCAGCGGCTACACCATGCGCTTCGCCGACCCGGCGTTGACCTTGCCCCAGATGCTGTTCGCCATGGGCTGTCTGGCCGCAGGACTTCTCGAGAGCCACTATGCCATGGGGCAAGGCTTTGTGCTGATGCTCACCGTGCTGGTGCTCGGATTCGGATCCTTCCAGTTATCTCCGCGGCAGTGTCGCCTGTTCGGGTGGCTGGCAGTCGCGACCTTTGGCGTCGCCATCGTAGTTGGCGCGATGATTAATCTGGAGGCCTTCGACCCGGCGAAGGAGACCATACTGTTTATCGGCGTGGCGGCGGCCTATCCGTTAGCCGGCTTCGTGGCTGGCAGGCAGAGCGAAAACCGCCTGCAACTGCGTAGCCAGCGGCGCGAGTTGCGCGCGGCGTTGGCGCAACTGCGTCAAATGGCCACCCATGACGCGCTGACCGGTCTGCCCAATCGGCGCCATGCCCTGGAGTGGATCGAGGCCGAGTTGAACCGCGCCAGGCGCAAGGGCCATCCGTTGTGCCTGGCGGTGCTCGATCTCGATCATTTCAAGCGGGTGAACGACGTGCTCGGCCACTCGGCGGGCGATACGGTGCTGCGCATTTTCGCCCGCGAAGCCACCGCCACGCTGCGCGCCGGAACGATGCTTGCGCGCTGGGGCGGTGAGGAATTTTTGCTCGGCCTGCCGGAGGCAGATCTACCGCAGGCCGCGGCCGTCATCGGCCGCATGCGGGAGCATCTGGCGCCGCCGCAGCGGTGGAGAGACCTGCCCGCCGCGCAGGTGACCTTCTCGGCCGGCCTGGTGCAGCATCTGCCCGGGGACAGCTTCGACGATACCTTCCGGCATGCCGACGCGGCGCTCTACACCGCCAAGCAGCACGGGCGCGACCGCACGGTGATGGCCTGACGCGCAGCACCGCCGCACGGCGATGGAGTGGCGCGTGCGCCTGCTCATGGCTTGATGTACTCGAAACCGGCGTGTTCGAGCTGCATGATGCGCACCACGCCAGCGGGCACGATAACCGCCTGCGGCACGAGCTTAGGCATATGGCCCAGCTTCTTGGCCATGGCCTTCATGGTGTTGTGGCAGGCGTCAAACTCGATGCCCTCGGCATCCTGCGACGCGATGCGCTCAGCCACTGGGCTGTTCTTCAAAAACATCTTCAGACCCGGACCGTAGGCGACAACCACAATCTGAGCCTTTTCCTGTCCGACATAGTCAAGCACGTTCTGCGCGTTATTCAGTGCGAGAGTCCAGAGATGGGGATCATCCTCACTGACCTGGAAGACCACCTTGTATTGGGCGAAGGGCTGCTGATGTACGAAGGCCGGAGCGTCGAACTTGAAATCGTTCAGCATCGACGGGTTGGCTGCCTGCGCCTGCACCAGGCCGCCGCCAAGCAGGGCAACTGCCAGGGCGGCGCCACGCGCGCTGCGCAGGAAGGAAAATCGGGTCATGTTTGTCTCCTCGAGAACGGATGGGTTTCGTCCTTGATTTTTTATCACGCCAAGGATCTGCGGCGTGCTGCAGCATGTATCTGCTGGCGCGCCACGATACGGCCGCGCCAGCAGAAGTGCCCACAGATCAGAAATTGACAATCGGCAGGCCGCGCTGGACCCATTCGTTCATGCCGCCGGGGTATTCGCGCAAGTTCTTCACCCCCATGATGCGGTCGATCACGAACCATGCCCCTGCCGCGTACTGCCCGGTGTTGCAGTAGACGATGCCGGGCGAGAGCCGGTGGACTCCGCCTCCAGCCAACACCTTGCGATACACATGCGCCGACAGAAAGCGCCACG
>JBAUTC010000282.1:0-12955 GCA_049582025.1 Thiomonas sp. | reverse complement strand
ACAAGGCGCCACCCACATCGCCCTGCAGCTGGAGGCGTCGGACGCTACCCGCGCGCAATGGCCCCACGACACGCCCGTGACCCTGCGCATCAGCGTGTCCGACACCCTCGACATGGCGCTGACCACCCACAACGCCACGACCGAAGCGCTGTTGTTGAGCGAGGCGCTGCACACTTATTTCCAGGTGGGTGACATTGCCGAGGTGGAGTTGCTCGGGCTCGACGGCTGCGCCTATCTCGACAAGACCGAGGCGTTCGTCCGCAAGCAGCAGCAGGGCGCGGTGCGCTTTGCCGGCGAGACGGACCGCGTGTATGTCCACACCCGGAGCGAATGTGTCATCCACGATCCGCGGCTGCAGCGCCGCATCCGCATCGCCAAGCAGGGCTCGGCTTCCACCGTGGTGTGGACGCCGTGGGAGCAGAAAGCCGCAGCGATGGGCGACTACACCGCGCAGGGCTGGCGCAACATGCTGTGCGTGGAATCGGCCAATGCCGCGGACAACACGCTCACCCTGCCGCCCGGCGAGACGCACACCCTGAGCGTGCGTTACTGCGCCGAGCCGCTGTGATCAGCGCGGGGTCTGCGCATCGTCGCGGATCCAGCGCGCGGCCTTTTCCGCAATCATCAGCGTCGGACTGTTGATATTGCCGCTGGGGATGACGGGCATCACGCTGGCATCCACCACGCGCAGCCCGGCGATCGTGCCGCCACGCCCGTCGCGCACGCGCAGGCGCGCATCGACCACGGCCTGCGGATCGTTCAGTCGGCCCATCGCCGCCGTGCCCGCCGGGTGGAAGATGGTGGTGGCGATGTCGCCGGCCAGCCGCGCGAGTGCTTCGTCGGTCTGGAACTGCGTGCCGGGTTTGAATTCCTCCGGCCGGTAACCGGCCAGCGCGGGTTGCGCCACGATGTGGCGGGTCAGCCGCAGGCTGTCCGCAGCGACCTGGCGGTCTTCGTCGGTGCTCAGGTAGTTGGGGGCAATCGCCGGGGCGTCGGCAAAGCGCGGACTGGCGACGCGTACCGTGCCGCGGCTGCTGGGGTTGAGGTTGCAGACGCTGGCGGTAAAGGCGTCGAAGCCATGCAGCGGTTCGCCGAAGGCGTCCAGACTCAGCGGCTGCACGTGGTACTGAATGTTGGGGTACGCATACTGCGCGCTGCTGCGGGTGAACACCCCGAGCTGACTGGGCGCCATGCTCATCGGCCCGCTGCGCTTGAGCGCGTATTCGAGCCCGATCATCGCCTTGCCCCATAGCGAGGCGGCGCGGGTGTTGAGGGTGGTCGAGCCCTGCACCTTGAACACTGCGCGGATCTGCAGATGGTCCTGCAGGTTGGCACCCACGCCCGGCAGATCGACCAGCGGCGCAATGCCGCGCTGTTGCAGCAATTCCGCGGGGCCGATGCCCGATAGCTGCAGGAGCTGCGGCGAGCCGATGGCCCCGGCGCTGAGAATCACCTCGTGCGAGGCGCGCGCCGTCACCATCTCCTGCCCAGTCCAGACCTGCACACCGTCGCAGCGCTGGCTACCGTCCGGCTGGGTGTCGATCAGCAGTCTCGCGACTTGTGCGGAAGTCCACAGTTCGAAGTTCGGGCGGCCATAGCAGGTCGGGCGCAGAAACGCCTTGGCGGTGTTCCAGCGCCAGCCCGCTTTCTGGTTGACCTCGAAGTAGCTCACGCCTTCATTCGTGCCACGGTTGAAATCGTCTGTGGCGGGAATGCCGGCCTGCTGCGCGGCCTGGGCGAAGGCATCGAGAATGTCCCAGCGCAGGCGCTGCTTTTCCACCCGCCACTCGCCGCCGTGGCCGTGCAGCGCGGCGAACTCGTGGCTCTGTTCGGTGTCGAGGCGGTAGTGGTCTTCGTGGGCGCGGAAGTCGGGCAGGCAGGCATTCCAGTTCCAGGCCTCGTCGCCGAGGCGCTGCGCCCAGGCGTCGTAGTCGCGCGCCTGGCCGCGCATATAGATCATGCCGTTGATGCTGCTGCAGCCGCCCAGCACCTTGCCGCGCGGGTAGCGCAGGGTGCGGCCGTTCAGGCCCGCGTCGGGCTCGGTGTTGTAGAGCCAGTCGGTGCGCGGATTGCCGATGCAGTACAGATAGCCCACCGGAATATGGATCCAGTGATAGTCATCCTTGCGGCCGGCTTCGATCAGCAGCACGCGCTTAGTGGGGTCGGCGCTCAGGCGATTGGCAAGCAGGCTGCCCGCCGTGCCCGCGCCGATGATGATGAAGTCGAAAGTGGTGTCGCTCATGGTGAGTCCATCATCGCATGGCGCGGCAAGCCGCTCGTGCAGGCTCGCCGCGCCATGCGGTACTTACTTCGAGGTCGGCATCACGAATTCCGCGCCTTTTGGCGTGCTCTCGGGCCAACGCTGCATGATGCTCTTCTGCTTGGTGTAGAAGCGCACGCCTTCCTCGCCGTAGGCGTGCATGTCGCCAAACAGGCTGGCCTTCCAGCCGCCGAAGCCGTGCCAGGCCATGGGCACCGGAATGGGGACGTTGATACCTACCATGCCGGCCTGCACGCGGCGGCCGAATTCGCGCGCCACGTGACCGTCGCGGGTGAAACAGGCCACGCCGTTGCCGTAGGCATGGGTGTTGACCAGGTCGAGCGCGGTGGTGAAGTCGGGGACGCGCACGCAACTGAGCACCGGGCCGAAGATCTCTTCCTGGTAGATGCGCATTTCAGGAGTCACGTGGTCGAACAGCGTGCCGCCGAGCCAGAAACCACCATCGTGCCCGGGGACTGCCTGGGCGCGGCCATCGACCAGCAGCTTGGCGCCTTGTTCCACGCCGGAGTCGACCATGCCGCTGATGCGCTCGCGCGCTGCCTGGGTGACGATGGGGCCCATCTCGGCGTCGAGTTCCATGCCGTTCTTCACCTTCAGCGCCTGGGTGCGCTCGATCAGTTTGGGCATGATCTTGTCGGCCACATCGCCCACCAGCACGCCCACCGAGATGGCCATGCAGCGCTCGCCAGCCGAGCCGAAGGCGCTGCCCATCAGAGCGTCGACCACCTGGTCGAGATCGGCGTCGGGCATGACCACCATGTGGTTCTTTGCGCCGCCAAGCGCCTGCACCCGCTTGCCAAAGCGCGCAGCCTCCTGCGCAATGTGATGCGCCACGGGGGTGGAGCCGACAAAGCTGATGGCACGCACATCCGGGTGTTCCAGCAGTGCATCCACTGCCACCTTGTCACCTTGCACGACGTTGAACACGCCGTCGGGCAGGCCCGCCTGCTTGAACAATTCGGCCATGAACAGGCTGGGCGAGGGGTCGAGCGGACTGGGTTTGAGCACGAAGGTATTACCTGCGGCGATGGCCACCGGGAACATCCACAGCGGCACCATGCAGGGGAAGTTGAACGGCGTCACGCCGGCCACCACACCCAGCGGTTGACGCAGCGTCCAGTTGTCGATGGCGGTGGAGACCTGCTCGGTGTAGTCGCCCTTGAGCAGTTGCGGAATGCCGCAGGCGAACTCGATGATCTCGATGCCGCGGGTGACTTCGCCCTGCGCGTCGGTGAACACCTTGCCGTGCTCGGCGGTGATCATTGCGGCGATGGTGTCACGCTGCTGGTTCATCAACTCCAGAAACTTGAACAGCACGCGCGCACGGCGCAGCGGCGGGGTGTCGGCCCACTTTGGAAAGGCAGCGTGCGCGGCGGCGACGGCGGCGTTCACCTGAACGGAGTCGGCCAACTCGACCTGCCGCGACACGGCTCCGGTGGCGGGATTGAACACCGGCTGCTTGCGGGCGCCCGCGACTGACACGGCGCGTCCGTTGATGTGGTGTGCCGCGTCAGCGGTGGCGGTGAAGGGAAGCGGTGCGCCCATGGTGAACTCCGGAGAATGGAAATCGATACAAAAGTCTAGACCTCGGCCGGATGTTTGAATAGCGCTCTAAACTGACAACATTGTTTATAAAAGCGAACAATCGCCCAGCGCCGAAATGACCACTTCAATTCCTCCGCGTGATGATCTTCTCTGGCAACAGGTGCACTGGCTTGGCACCATCGCCGCCTACGGCAGCCTGACCGCGGCGGCCCAGCGGCTGGGCGTGTCCAAGGCGGCTGTCAGCCAGCAGCTCGCCGCGCTGGAGCGTCGGATCGGCGTGCCTCTGGTGCGACGCACCACCCGCACCCTGCGGCTGACCGAAGCCGGACAACGCCTGGTGGACGACACCGCGCCTGCCTTTGCCCACATCGCCCACAGTGTGGCGGTGGTGCATGACCTGGCGGCAACGCCGCGCGGGCTGGTCCGCGTGACTGCGCCGGTGGCGCTGGGACGGCAGCATGTGGCGCCCCATCTGCTGAGCTTCCTGCGCAGATATCCCGAGATTCAGGTGGAATTGGAGTTGTCGGATCGCCTGACGAATCTGCCGCAGGAGGGCTTTGATCTGGCCGTGCGCCATGTGGCCGCGCCGCCCGACAGTCATGTGGCGTGGAAGATCTGCGACACGCGCTCGCTGTTGGTGGCCAGTGGTGCCTATCTGCGCCGCCGCGGTCTCCCGCAGCATCCGGCAGACCTTGCGCAGCACGACTGCCTGACCTATCTGCGGTCTGGCGCCGCAGTGTGGATGTTCGAGGGCGAGGGCGGCGTGGCCGCCGAGCCGCGGCGGGTACGCGTCACGGTGCAGGGTCCGCTGCGAGCCAATACCAGTGAAGTCCTGCGGGAGGCGGCACGCGCGGGGCTGGGCATTGCCCTGGTGCCCGATTTCAGCCTGGATGCAAGTGGGCGTGGCTCCCCCTTGCGGATTGTGCTGCCGGATTGGCGCGCAGTGGGGTTTTTTGGCGGTGCGATCTACGCAATCCGCCCCTGGAGTCCGACCACGCCGCGCGCGGTGCAATTACTGGTGGAGCATCTGCGGTACGCCTTGGCCGCAGGTTGGGGAAAACCGGATTGAGTGCCGATCACACCCTTTCAGTCCGGCCCGCCGCAAACCACGCAATGCGGGTTGCGCTGCAGGGTGATGGTCTGAAATTCGGTGTCCAGTGCGTCGATCAGCAGCAGGCGCCCGCGCAGGGTGGTGCCAGTCTGCGCGAGGAGCTTGAGCGCCTCGGTGGCCTGCAGACTGCCCACCAGGCCGACCAGGGGGGCGAGCACTCCCATGGTGGCGCAGTTCACTTCTTCCGCTGGCGCGTCCTGCGGAAACAGGCAGGCATAGCACGGCCCGCGCTGGCCGCTTGCGTCGCTGCGGGTGTCGAACACGCTGACCTGGCCCGAGAGACGGATCGCCGCGCCGCTCACGAGCGGCACGCCATGCGTCACGCAGGCGCGGTTGAGCGCATGGCGGGTGGCGAAGTTGTCACTGCAATCCAGCGCCACGTCGGTCGACGCAACCAGGGTGTCGAGCACGGCGGCATCCGCCCGTAGCGGCACGACGTTCACCTGGATGTGCGGGTTGATCTGTCGCATCGCCTCGCGGGCGGATTCCACCTTGAGCTGCCCGATGCGGGCTTCGGTGTGCGCGATCTGCCGCTGCAGATTGGTCAGATCGACCGTGTCGTCGTCAACCAGGGTGATGCTGCCGACGCCCGCACTGGCGAGATAGAGCGCAGCGGGTGAGCCAAGTCCGCCAGCGCCGAGGATCAGCGCGCGACCTGTACAGATGCGTTCCTGCCCTTCAATGCCGATCTCGTCGAGCAGGATGTGCCGCGAATAGCGCAGCAACTGGTCGTCGTCGAGAGACATGGCTGGTGCCGCTCGAGTGAGGCGGCGGGCCGCTTATTTGCCGTTGACGGCGCCGCTGGGACCGGGCTTCGGGCTGCTGGCTGCGCCAGAAGCGGCCGCCGCCCCGGCCTGAGCCGTGTTCGTCGGCTGCTTGGCAGTGATGACCGGCTTGCCTTCCAGATAGCTCATGGCCTGGGTGACCTGCCAGTCTTCCTTGCTGCCGTATTCCGGCAGTTTCGGCAGCTTCTTCGGGTCTTTCTGGAGCTCGGCTTCGAGCAGGCGGCGCGCCTCTTCCTGCTTGCGCACATCTTCCTGCACACGCTTGGCGTCTGCCGCGACGTTGCCGGTACCGATCTGGTTCTTGTAGTCGATCTCGCGCATGCGCAATGCCGCATAGGGATCGCCACTCTCCAGAGGATCGACCTCGTAGTTGGGGGTGATGCCCTTGCCCTGGATCGACTTGCCATTGGGGGTGTAGTAGCGCGCGGTGGTGAGCTTGAGCGCGGTGTCAGGGCCCAGCGGCAGCACGGTTTGCACCGAGCCCTTGCCGAAGGACAGCGTGCCCATCACCACGGCGCGTTTGTAGTCTTGTAGCGCGCCGGTCACGATTTCCGACGCCGAGGCCGAGCCGCCGTTGACCAGGACGACCAGCTTCACCGTCTTCACGCCGGCAGGCAGGGTGTCGAGCGGGTTGTCGCCCGCGCGGTTCATGTAGTCGCTCGGGGTGTTGCGGTAGGTCGAGTTGGCTTCGGGCATCTGGCCCTTGGTGCTGACGATCACGGCGTCATTCGGCAGGAATACGGAGGCCACGCCGACGGCGCTTTCCAGCAAACCGCCCGGATCGTTGCGCAGGTCGAGGATCAGGCCCTTCATCTGCGGGTCTTCCTTGTAGAGCGCGTCGATCTTGCTGACAAAACTGTTCAGGGTGTCGGACTGGAACTGGGTAATGCGCACCCAACCGTATCCGGGAGCGATGATCTTGCCCTTGACGCTTTGCACCTGGATGAGTTCGCGCGTCACGGTGAATGTGAGGGTGCGGTTTTCCGCTTTGCGCAGCACGGTCAGGGTGACTTTGGTGCCGGGCTTGCCACGCATGAGCTTGACTGCGTCGTTCAGGCTCAGCCCCTTCACGGCAGTGTTGTCGATGCGGGTAATCAGGTCGCCGGTATGGATGCCGACGCGGGCGGCGGGTGAGCCTTCAATGGGCGAGACCACCTTCACCAGGCCATCTTCCGCAGTAATTTCGATGCCCACGCCAACGAATTTGCCGCTGGTGCTTTCCTTGAAATCCTTGAAATCCTTCTTGTCGAGATATTCGGAATGCGGGTCGAGGCTGTTCACCATGCCGTTGATGGCGTTCTGGACCAGCTTTTTGCCCTCGACCGGCTCGAAAAAGTCGGCCTTGATCAGCCCGTACACGGCCGCGAACTGCTGCAACTCCTCCAGCGGGAGCGGCGAAACGGTGTTGCGCGCCAGCGCCTGGACTTGCAGGGTGGCCATGATGCCGGTGATGGCGCCAACGGCAACCCAAGCTGCGACTCGAAATTTACTGGCCATGGTGGGTCAAGCGGAGTGTCTGCGAAGAGCGGGCAGTATAGGGTGCTGCGTCAACATCCCGTCGCGACAGCGGGAATGACCCGCCGGCGTCGCGGTTGCATGGGCTCAGACCTTGCCGCCCGATGCGTTGAGGTAGTAGCGCTGCAGCGGTTTGAGGTCGGCATCGAGTTCATACACCAGCGGGATGCCGTTGGGGATGTTCAACCCGGTGATGTCGTGGTCGGAAATGTTTTCGAGGTACTTCATGATGGCGCGCATGGAGTTGCCGTGCGACACCACCAGGGTGCGCTTGCCCGCCTTGATGGCCGGTGCCAGCGATTCGTGCCAGAAGGGCAGCACGCGGGCGATGGTGTCTTTCAGGCACTCGGTCAGCGGCAATTCTTCGTGCTTCAGCCGGGCATAGCGCGGATCGGCGGCCAGTTCCTTGCGGTGCGTCTCATCCAGCGGCGGCGGCGGCGTGTCATAGCTGCGACGCCAGATGTGCACTTGTTCGTCACCGTATTTGGCGGCGGTCTCGGCCTTGTCCAAGCCCTGGAGCGCACCATAGTGGCGCTCGTTGAGCCGCCAGGTGTGCACCATGGGCAGCCACATGGCGTCGAGTTCATCCAGGCTGAGCCACAGGGTGCGGATGGCGCGCTTGAGCACCGAGGTGTAGGTCAGGTCGAAGCTGTAGCCCAGTTCCTTGAGCAGGCGCCCGGCAGCGCGGGCTTCGCGTATGCCTTGCTCGGTCAGGTCCACATCAGTCCAGCCTGTGAAGCGGTTTTGCTGGTTCCAGGTGGATTCACCGTGGCGAAGCAGGACGAGTTTGTACATAGGAGTCTTGGAATGCAGGAGCGAAGGAGTGAAACAATGCAATGAGCAATGCAGAATAGTAGTGCAGGTGCGATTTGTCGCTGCACTGCAGCAATTCACCCGATGCGCCAATGAGCCGGATAACCATACATCGACGCGCGGCGATTTGATTTTTTAGAATTTGGTCCTCTCTGGGAGAAAGTTAAGTGCAGTTCATCATCGAAAACTGGCCGCTCGTCCTCATTGCCCTGGCCTCTGGCGGCATGCTGCTGTGGAATTCCTATGGCGGCATCGGCGGCTCGGACGGCGTCAGTACCGCACAGGCCGTGCTCAAGCTCAACCGCGAAAAGGGCGTGATGATCGACGTCTGTGAACCCGCAGAGCACCAGGCTGGGCACGCAGCGGGCTGCAAGAACATTCCCCTGGCTCAGCTCGACAAGCGCGTAAGCGATCTGCCGAAAGACAAGAACACTCCGGTGCTCATCATGTGCGCCACTGGCATGCGCGCCAAGCGCGCCGCGGCGCAACTGCGCAAGGTCGGTTTCGTCAATGCAGCCGCGGTGTCGGGCGGCATGCGCGCCTGGCGCGAGGCTGGACTCCCTGTTGAAAAAGGATGATTTCCACATGAACAAGGTTCGCATGTACACGTCGGCTGTCTGTCCCTACTGCATCCGCGCCAAGGCGCTGCTGCAAAAGCGCGGCGTGGTCGATATGGAAGAAGTTCGGATCGACCTTGATCCGGTGCAGCGCCATCACATGATGGAATCCACCGGTCGACGCACCGTGCCGCAGATTTTCATTGGTGACACGTATGTGGGCGGCTGCGACGAGTTGTACGCGCTGGACGCCCGCGGCGGCCTGCTGCCCTTGCTGCGCGACGCGGCCTGAGCGCCTGATTCCGCTGTCCGCCAGGCCCCGGCCCGAAGTTCGGCGGGCCGGTGATACGGCGGGCCTAGAATCCCCCGAAACTAATTGATGCCCGCGCCCTGCGGGCTTTTTTCCATGGAGAGTTTGAATGAGCGCCACCCCCGAGAACACCCAATCCGCTGAGCCGGTTTTCATGCTGCAGCGCTGCTACCTGAAGGACCTGTCTCTGGAGCAGCCCAATTCGCCGCAAATCCTGCTGGAACAGCAGCAGCCCAATGTGGACGTGCAGATGAGCGTGGAAGCCAAGCCTGTGGTGGAAGGGCTGTTCGAGATCACCGTGGCCGCCACCGTCACGGCACGCGTCAATGACCGCGTGCTGTTTCTGGTCGAAGGCAAGCAGGCCGGCATTTTCGAGATGCGCAACATTCCGCAGGAACATGCCGACATGCTGCTGGGTATCGCCTGCCCGCAGACCGTCTACCCCTATCTGCGCGCCAATCTGGCCGACACGATCACCCGCGCCGGCTTCCCGCCAGTGCATCTGGCCGAGATCAACTTCCAGGCCATGTATGAGCAGCAGCAGGCGCAGCAACAGGCCGCCAATGATGCGCCGCCCGTCAGCCTGAACTGATCGTGTAGAGCGCATGATGCAGCAGCAACAGCCCTGTTCCATCAGCGTGCTGGGCGCAGGCGCCTGGGGCACGGGCATTGCCTGCCAGATCGCGCCGCATCAGCCCGTACTGCTGTGGGGGCGCGATGCCGCGCAGATGCTGCGCCTGCAGGCTGAGCGCATCAATGCCGCTTACCTGCCGGAGGTTTCTCTGCCGCATGGGCTCAGCTGCACGGCAGATTTCGACGCCGCGCTGCGCCACGCCGCCGGACCGCACGGATTGCTGCTGCTCGCGGTGCCGGTTTCCGGGCTGCGCGGGGTGGCGCAGGCCATCCGTATTTTCAACGCCGACAAGCCTCAGGGCGCGCGGGTGCAGCAGCTGTTGTGGCTGTGCAAGGGTTTCGAGCAGGGCAGCGGTCAGCTGCCCCACGCGGTACTCGACGCCGCGTTCAACGGGCTGGACGGCACTCCTGCAATGGGCGCGCTCTCCGGTCCCAGCTTTGCTGTGGAGGTGGCGCGTGGTCTGCCGGTGGCGCTCACCCTGGCCAGCGCCGATGCCGAACTGCGCCATTCGGCCGTGGCGGCCTTGCACCACGGCGCGATGCGCATCTACGCCACGGCCGATGTTATTGGCGTGGAGGTCGGCGGCGCGGTGAAAAACGTGCTCGCCATCGCCACCGGTGTGAGCGACGGCATGGGCCTGGGCCATAACGCCCGCGCAGCACTCGTCACCCGCGGTCTGGCCGAACTCTCGCGCCTGGGCGTGGCTCTGGGCGGAGAGGCCGAGACCTTCATGGGCCTGAGCGGCCTGGGCGATCTGGTGCTCACCGCCACCGGCGATCTGTCGCGCAACCGCCGCGTCGGTCTGGCGCTGGCTCAGGGACAAAGCCTGGAGCACATCGTCGCCGCGCTCGGCCACGTGGCCGAAGGCGTGCACACTGCGCAGACCGCGCTCAAGCTCGCCCGAGCCCACCGCGTGGCCATGCCAATCACCGAAGCCGTGAGCCGCCTGCTCGACGGCAAGCTCACCCCGCAAGCTGCGCTCGACGGCCTGCTGCAACGCCAGCCGCGCGGCGAGTGAAGCGCCCGTTTTTTTCTCGCACACACCATGATTCAGCTTCTCGTCGGCCTGGGCAATCCGGGGCCGGAACACGCCCTCGACCGCCATAACGCAGGGTTCTGGCTGGTCGACCAGATCGCCACCGCAGCAGGCGTCGACCTCAGGCCCGAGCGCGGCTTTTTCGGCGATGTGGCCCGCGTGCGCCTGAATGGCCACGAACTCTGGCTGCTTGAACCAAGCACCTATATGAACCGGTCCGGACAGTCCGTGGGAGCGCTGGCCCGGTTTTACAAGATTCCGCCCGAGAACATTCTGGTGGCGCATGACGAGCTCGATCTGCTGCCGGGTCAGGCCAAGCTCAAGCTCGGCGGCGGGCACGCCGGCCATAACGGCCTGCGCGATCTCATCACCCATCTGGGGACGCCCAACTTCTGGCGGCTGCGGTTGGGCATCGGGCATCCCGGTGACCGCTCTGCAGTGGTCGGTTTCGTCCTCGGCAAGCCGCCGCTATCCGAGCTCAAGATGATCGAAAGCGCCATGGAGCAGGCGCAGACCGTGCTGCCGCAATTGCTCAAGGGCGAATTCGAGGCCGCGATGATGAAACTCCATCGCGGCAATCGGCCGGAGCCAGCAAAGCCGCAGGCCAAACCCCGTCTGCCTGCGCCCGATGCGGACGCCGGACGCACGCACTGACTGACATGCGAACGCGCCTTGGTCCAGCCGTGCTGTGCGCTGCGCTGGCTCTTGCCACGCAGGGCGAGGCGCTGGCGCAGTCGGCCCCGATCTGGCGTTGTGGAAATGCCTATTCGCATCAGCCTTGCGCACAGGGCCAGGCGTTGGACGTGCAGGATGCCCGCACCACGGAGCAACAGCTTCAGGCGAAGACGCAGGCCGAACAGACCCACGCTTTTGCCGATTCCCTCTACCGCGAAAACGCCGAGCGCGAAGCGCAGCAGCGCAGGGAGGAGATTGCCAGGCAGAAGACCCTCTTGAGCGAGCAGGCTGCGCTCCGTCGTGCCGGGCGCAAGGCGCGGGTGGCGCATGACAAGGCGCTCAGGCAGAGGAAAAAGCGGCGATTGCTGGAAACGCGACGGGCCGCCACGCCGCAGTCCAATGCAACAGCGTCAACGCCGCAAAGTTGACGGTGCGGCAGATTCTTTGTGTGATCAGGTCGGCGCGACGGCGCCATCGGTGATCAGCTGCCGATATTTTTCAAGCAGCTGCTCACGGCTTTCGACGCGGTCGGGCCGCACCGGAATGCAGTCCACCGGGCAGACCTGCACGCACTGCGGAGTGTCGAAATGGCCCACGCACTCAGTGCAGCGGTCGGGATTGATTTCGTAAATTTCGGGGCCCATGAAAATGGCCCCGTTTGGGCACTCGGGCTCGCACACATCGCAGTTGATGCAGTCGTCGGTGATCCACAGGGCCATGATTGATGTCGCTTCAGAGACTGGCAGCTCGGCGCAGGGCCACCTTGGCTTGCAGCCGCTCCATGACCAATGGCACCACGAATTTGCTCACGTCGCCACCGAGCATGGCGATTTCCCGCACGAACGTCCCGGAAATGAACTGGTACTGGTCCGCCGGGGTGAGGAACAGGGTTTCCACATCAGGCATGAGCTGGCGGTTCATTCCGGCCATCTGGAACTCATACTCAAAGTCGCTCACGGCGCGCAGGCCGCGCACCACCACCTGTGCGCCACGCGCCACCACGAAGTCGCGCAGCAGGCCGGTGAAGCCGCTCACTTCCACATTGGGGTAGGGGGCGAGCACCTCGCGGGCAATGTCCAGCCGTTCATCGAGAGTGAACATGGCGTTCTTGTGGTGCCCGGCGGCGATGGCAACCAACAGCCGGTCGCACAGCTTGCTGGCGCGGCGCACCAGATCTTCATGGCCGCGGGTGAGCGGGTCGAAGGTGCCGGGATAGATGGCGAGCAGCATGGCGGGCGGGCTTGAAAAGAGGCAGAACGCGCAGTTTAGGGGTTTTGCGCGCTGCCTTCCGCATCGGCCGTGGACGCGTTACTGCACCGCAGCAACGCAAAATGCACCTGACCGGCGCGGCCGCGCCGCCAGACGGCCCAGCCTTCGGCATCTACGGTGTCGAACAAAGCGGAATCGTCGGTTTCCACGTACACCAGCCCCTCGGCGGCCACGAGCGGGCGCGCGGCTTGCAGCGCAACACGCTGCTGCGCGCTGTCGTAGGGCGGGTCGATGAACACGATGTCGAAGCGCTCGCCCAGCCGGGCCAGGGTGTGGGCTGTGGCCAGCGCATCGGCGGTGCGGACCTGCACCTGCGGGGCCTTGAGCCGCTGCGCCGCCGCGGAAATGGCAGCAGCGCAGCGCGGATGCTGCTCCACCAGCAGCACGGACGCTGCGCCGCGCGAGGCGGCTTCCAGCCCGAGGG
>JBAUTC010000281.1:0-4661 GCA_049582025.1 Thiomonas sp. | reverse complement strand
GCGGCGCTGTTCCTCGACAGCCAACATCGGCTCATCGCCTCCGAGGAACTTTCGCGCGGCACGCTGGCGTACACCAGCGTGTACCCGCGCGAAATTGTAAAGGCCGCGTTGCGCCTGAATGCGGGCGCGCTGATTCTGGCGCACAACCACCCCAGCGGCGTGGCCGAGCCATCTGCCGCCGACCGTGCCCTGACGCAGACTTTGAAATCCGCCCTGGCGCTGGTGGATGTGCGCGTACTCGACCATCTCGTGGTGACGCGCCAGAGTGTGTTTTCCTTTGCCGAACGGGGACTGCTGTGAAGCACGGCAACCCCGCGCGGAAGGTGAATAGCCTGGACACACTGCACGCCCTGCGCAAGCGCCTGCAGCAGTCACGCGACGCGCCGCCCCCCGCCAAATTGATCAAGTCGGTGGCGCCTGCGGCGCATTTGGAGCCTGCGCCCACTCAAGCTGACCGCGCGCTGTTTCGCTCCGCCACAGCCGGAGCACAACCGCTGGTGCGCCCTGCGCACCCTCCCCCGCCCGGCCTGCATCCAGAGCCCCCGAAGGCGATTCCACTCCAGCATATGCGCGATGAGCAAGCCGTCCTGCGCGAAGCCATGTCGGATGAACTCGACCTGGATCACCTGCTGGAAACCGACGCCACCCTGTCGTGGCGGCGCGAGGGCATCGGGTCTGACACCTTGCGCAAGTTGCGCCGAGGCCACTGGACCATCCAGAACGAAATCGACCTGCACGGCTTGCGCCGGGACGAAGCGCGGGAAGCACTCGGGCAGTTTCTGCGTATCGCACTGCAACGGGAATGGCGCTGTGTGCGGGTGATTCACGGCAAGGGTCTGAGTTCGCCCCTGCGCGAACCGGTACTCAAGCACAAGGTGCGCAGCTGGCTGATGCAACGCGACGAAGTGATGGCCTATGTGCAGGCCCGGCCAAGCGATGGCGGAGCCGGCGCTCTGGTGCTGCTGCTGCGTTCAGCGCGGCGCACGGAACGCGGCTGAGCCGCTTGGCAAGAACCGCCGGACCGCGGATGAACGATCAGCCGTGGACCACATTGCCCGCGGGCATATTGCCTTGCTCGGCCTTGTTGCGCATCCAGTCGGCGGTACCGGCGAAGGCTTCGTGCAACTGACGACGCAGATTCGCATCTGTCACCACGTCGTTCAGGGTCTGCACCATGCAGGACATCCAGTCGTCCCGCTCTTTGGTGCCGATGGCGTAAGGGAAGTGGCGCATGCGCAGGCGCGGATGGCCGAAACGCGGCGAATACAGATCCGGACCGCCCAACCAACCGCTCAGAAACCAGAACAGCTTGTCGCGCGTTTCTTGCGTATGGCTGGGATGCATGGCGCGCAAGTCGGCGTATTGCGGCTCGAGTTCCATCAAGTCATAGAAATGATCGACAATTTTGCGCACGCCATCCTCACCGCCAAGTCGTTGATAAGGCGTGATGGTCACAGGTTCAGGGGCAGAAGATGCGGGGACGATGGGAATGGCTTCTGAGGACATGGCGGGAGACGCGTTGGGGTGAAACGTGTTGAAAAGCAAGCAGCCGCGATTATGAGAGATGCGATGCTGCGAAACTTGCCCCAAATCAATCTATGGCCGCTTCGTCATGCCGGAAGACTGGAAGCTCAACCCAATTGGCGCAGGCTTTGTCCGGGTGCTCGGCGCAGCACCTCGCGCAGACTCCACCAACCGGCCAGCATCGCAAGCAGGGCAGAAACCAACATGGCCGCCGGCCAGAGTAGCCACGGCGGCTGCCAGGGAAAGTGAAACACCCAGTGCGCCAGCGCAGCACTGACCGCCGCAGCTCCCGCCGCCCCCAGCAGGCCGGCGACGGCGCCAACCCACAGCATTTCCATCAGGGCCATGCGCCGCAACAACTGCGACGATGCGCCAAGCGCGCGCCAAACCGCCATTTCCCGCGCCCGATCCTGTCGCGACAGCGCCAGAGACGCAGCCAGCACCGCCAGCCCGGCCGCCAAGGCGAACAGGAACAGAAACTGCACTGCCGTGATGACCTGATCGATCAAATTGCGCAGATGCGCCAGCAGGCTCCCCACATCTACCACGGTGAGATTGGGAAACTGCCGCACCAGCACGTCATCCATGCGCTGCGCATCCCCTGGTGCGCGATAGGCGGCGAGAAAGGTCACCGGCTGATCTTTCAGCATGGACTGCGGCAGCAGGACGAAGAAATTGGCGTGCATGGAGCTCCAGTCCACATGCCGCACGCTGGTGATCGGTGCGGTCACACGCCGGCCGGCGATATCGAAGGTCAGCGTGTCGCCCATCTTGAAGCCCAGGGTCTTGGCAATCCCTTGCTCCACCGACAATCCCTTCGCATCCGGTCCTCCGGTATCGACCCAACGACCTGCGACAAGGGTGTTTGCCTTGGGCAGTGTGCTGCTGGCGGACAGGTTGAATTCACGGTCGATCAGTTCGCGCGCGCGGGTATCGCCATAGTCGCGACCGAACACCGCGCGACCGTTGATGGCCACCAGCCGCCCGCGCAACATCGGATACCAGTCTTCCTGCTTCACCCCGTCATGGCGCAGGGCCGCAAGAAAATCCTTGGTCTGCGCCGGCTGGATGTTGATGACAAAACGGTCTGGCGCATTGGACGGAATGGACGCCCGCCAGGCGTCGATCAGGCTGGTGCGCATGAGCACCAGCAATACCAGCGCCAGCAATCCCAGGCTCAGCGCCGTGATCTGGATGACCGCGCTCCAGGGACGGGTGGACAACTGGCGCGCGGCCATTTGCGCCAGCCCCCCTGCCCCATGCGACGACGCCGCACGGTCCCGAATCCAGCGCCGCAGCCCGCGCGTCATCAACCAGGCCAACAGCGCAAACACCAGCGCCAGTCCAATAAAGCCGCCCGCGGCGATCAAGCCCAGCCTCACGTCGCCCGCCTGCAGCCACAGCAAGACGCCAAACGCCCCCACCCCGGCAAGCACCGTGACAAAAGGCGCCGACTGCAAACGTCCGAGACTGCGACGCAGCACCGCCAAAGGCGGTATCCGCGCCATTTGCAGGATGGACGGCAAACCGAACGCGAGCAACAGCACCATGCCAGTCGTCGCTGCAAAAAGCGCCGGCATCCAGCCTGGAGCGGGCAAGGCGCGCACCTTCACCTGGATCAGTCCATGAAGCAGACCAATCATCGCGCCTTGCGCAGCCAGGCCAAGCAGCAAGCCCAGTACGGCCGCGAACCCGCCCAGCCAGAGAAACTCGGCGGTGTAACGTCGCAGCAACACGCCTTGACGCAATCCCAGGGCCTTGAACACCGCACAGGGCTGCAGGCGCCGGCGGGCGAAGTCCCGTGCCGACTGCGCCACCGCCACCGCCGCCATCAAGGCGGTAATCAGAGCGACGAGATGCAGAAAGTCGGATGCGCGCTTGAGCGTCTGCTCCTGCGCCGGTCCGCTGTCCGACACCGTTTCCACCCGCATGCCGCGCGATGCCGTCTGGCGAATCCGAGCCTGCGCCCAGGCCTGATAGGCCGCGGTCGCCTGAGGCCGTCCCGCCACCGCGAGTCGATACGTCACGCGGCTGGCGGGCTGGATCAGCCCGGTGGACGGCAGATCCGCGCGATTCATCATCACCCGCGGAGCGAAGTTGATGAACCCCGCACCGGTATCGGGCTCCCGTACCACGACTGCCGCGATGCGAAACCGGGCATTCCCCAACTGGAGCGCATCGCCGACGTTCAGGCGCAAGGCGCCCAGCACACTGGAACTCACCCAGACCGTTCCGGGATCGGGAGGCCCGCGTCGAGCGACCTCCGGCGATTGCAAGCCTTCACGCAAGACGACTTCGGAGATCAGCGGGTAGTGCGCCCCTACGGCCTTCAGCGACACCAATCGGGTGTGATCGCCCGTCGCATCCAGCGCCATGCTGGGAAAGACGGCCGTCTGCATGTGCCGCAGTCCATCGGCCTGTGCCCGCTGCAAATAATCGGACTCGATCGGATGGTCACTCACCACCACCACATCCCCGCCGATCAACTGCGCTGCATCGCGCACCAGCGCGCCCTGCAGTCTCTGGGCAACAAAACCCACCGCGGACAGCGCAGCGACAGCGAGGACCAGAGAGAAAAACAACAGACGCAGCTCTCCGCTGCGCCAGTCACGCCAAAACTGTCGCAGGGATTGCATGAGGGTCGAAGGATTGATCTGCCATCTATCGGAATGCCAATGAGGAACACATTGTCCATGGCCCACCGCATCGCTGCAGTTGCAAGGCTTTCGCGACGGCTTGAAGCGGGAAAGCGACCCGTCCCGGGCAAGTCGTTGCAGAACGGCTCCTTTGAGAGCTTCAGCGGCGAGTTCCGCTGTCCCCACGCGGGGACGCCGACGGGGCCAGGTCGCTGATCATTTCCTGCCGCAACGTCTGCGGCATCGATCTTGAGCGGCTGGTGCAATGGCACTCCAGCCACGCCCGCAGTTGGCGCACAAGATGCACCGGAAGGCCATCCCGCTCGCCCCGTGTCGCGTGCGATCGCGTCAGGGCAGCGAGTTCAGCCGCCAACTGTGGCTGCGCAACGCGTACATCGTGAGCGACGCCTTGCTTGCTCCATTGAGCTACCGGCCTTGCGATGTCGACGAAGTGGAGATTGCGTTGCGTGCGCCCAAGGTGGGCAGGACATCGGCAACGCA
>JBAUTC010000280.1:0-2928 GCA_049582025.1 Thiomonas sp. | reverse complement strand
ACTGAACGCCGATCAAACTTTTATTTGATCTTGCCTTCCTTGTAGCTCACATGCTTGCGCACAACCGGGTCGAATTTTTTGATTTCGATTTTTTCCGGGGTGGTGCGCTTGTTTTTGGTCGTGGTGTAGAAATGGCCGGTGCCCGCAGAGGATTCCAGCTTGATCTTTTCGCGTCCGCCTTTGGTTGCCATAGTGGGCTCCGTGCAGTTCTAGAGGTAAATCCCGCGTCGTGGTCGGGATGAAAACAAAAAATTAGATTTCGCCGCGAGCGCGCAACTCGGCCAAAACGACATCAATCCCATTTTTGTCGATGGTGCGCAAGCCGGAACTCGTGACGCGCAGACGCACGAAACGGTTCTCACTCTCCACCCAGAAACGACGATACTGCAGGTTGGGCAGGAAGCGGCGCTTGGTCTTGTTGTTCGCGTGGGACACATTGTTCCCGACCATCGGCCCTTTACCTGTCACTTGACACACTCGTGCCATGGCACACCTCGAAATTTTGTAGAACAAAGGCTAAAGATTATAGCCAGAAAGATCCGCTTGTCCACGCCTTTCGCCCATGCGAGCGTAGGGCGGGGAGCAAACTGCGCTTAGGACTCGGCGTTTTCCAGATAGCGCTGTGCGTCCAGCGCCGCCATACAGCCGGTGCCCGCGCTGGTGATGGCCTGGCGATAAACGTGATCCTGCACGTCGCCCGCCGCGAACACGCCGGGCGCGCTGGTCGCGGTGGCCATGCCTTCATTGCCGCCCCGCGTGATGATGTATCCATCTTTCATGTCCACCTGACCCTTGAAGAGGTCAGTGTTGGGTTGATGGCCGATGGCAATGAAGCAGCCGCTGAGTTCAATATCTTCGCTTGCGTCGGTTTGCCTGTTGCGGATCCGCACACCTGTCACGCCGCTGGCGTCCCCCAGAACCTCCTGCAATTCGCTCCACAGCTTGAGTTCGACTTTGCCCTCTGCCGCACGGGCCATGAGCTTGTCAACCAGAATGGGCTCGGCGCGGAACTTGTCGCGGCGATGGATGACCGTGACCTTACTGGCAATATTGGCCAGATACAGCGCTTCCTCGACTGCGGTGTTGCCGCCACCGACGACACAGACAGGCTGATTGCGATAGAAAAATCCGTCACAGGTGGCGCAGCCCGACACGCCCTTGCCCATGAACGCATCCTCGGTGGGCAGGCCAAGGTATTTGGCCGAAGCGCCGGTGGCGATGATGAGCGCGTCGCAGGTATAGATGCCGCTGTCACCTTCAAGGCGAATCGGTTTGTCGTTGAGGTGCGCGGTGTGGATATGGTCGAACACGATCTCGGTGTTGAAGCGCTCGGCATGCGCCTGAAAACGCGCCATCAGGTCAGGCCCCTGTACGCCGTCGACGTCGGCGGGCCAGTTGTCGACCTCCGTCGTAGTCATGAGCTGGCCGCCTTGCGCCAGGCCGGTGATGAGCAGCGGTTGGAGATTGGCGCGTGCGGCGTAAACAGCCGCGCTGTAGCCAGCGGGGCCGGACCCCAGAATGAGCACTTTGGCGTGTTTGGATGTCATGATGTGTGAGAAACTGGAGGCTGAGAGACGGGGAAGATGCGCGGTGGCGCCGTGTTGGGCTGAAAACCAGAGACCGGACGCAGCATCTGAATCGCTAAGATTTTAGAAGGCCTGGACAACGGGCGTGCGATCGCTGCGAAAATCGTTGGTCTGCACTCTGCTCACGCCATGAAACTGCCCGGAAATCCTGGGAATTGGAGACACTGATGTCGCAAATCACCGATATTGACCTCGTTCGGCGCGTGCCGCTGTTTGCCGTGCTCACGGAATCGCAGGCCTGGTCAATTTCGCAGTCCATCGTCAAGCGGCGCTACAAGCGCGGCGAAAACATTGTCGAGCAGGGTAGCAAGTCCAACGCTCTGTTCATTCTGCTGTCAGGGCGCGCCCGTGTGTTGAGTGTGGATGCCAAAGGGCGCGAAGTCATCATCGCCGTGCTGCATGCTGGCGACTACATCGGCGAGATGAGCCTGATCGACGGCGAGCCGCATTCCGCCACGGTGCAGGCTGAAGTGCAGACCGATGTGATGATGTTGGGCCGCGTGGCGTTCTTGCAGTGCCTGCCGGAAAACACCAGCATGTCGTTCGCCATCATGCGCGGCCTGGCGCTGCGCTTGCGCCGCGCGGATCGCAAGATTGAATCCCTGGCTCTGATGGATGTCTATGGTCGCGTGGCGCGTGCGCTGATGGAACTCACTGACGAGATGCAGGAAGAACATGTCATCCGCAACAAGCTGTCGCGTCAGGACCTGGCGAAGATGGTGGGTGCCTCGCGCGAAATGGTCAGCCGGGTGATGAAAGACTTTGAACAGCAAGGCTTTGTGGTCGAGCGCGAGGACGGCACCGTGCTGATCCGCGAGCATCTCTCCACATTGCTGTGATGTATGCCGAAAATCGATACCCGACGTCGTTCCTCCCAGACCACCATACGCCCTGAACCGCGCAGCCGCTTGCAGCGCTTTGCGGCGGAAGTGCGCCTGACCGCTGCTTTCATCGGCTGGATTCTGCTCAGCCTCAGCCTGCTGAGTTTTCACAAATCTGATCCGTCCTGGTCGAGTTCCGGCAGCAATGGTCTGGTGGCCAACTGGGTCGGCGTGCTGGGCGCGTGGTTCTCCGATATCGTCTATTTTTTATTGGGTTTTTCGGCGCTTTGGCTGATCCCGCTGGGGCTGTTTGGTGTGCTGCGCATGTGGCGCAATTCTCAGCGAGACCCTTCGTCCGCCGCCACCGAAGTGTCCGTCAGTCGTTGGCAGAGGTTGCGACCGGTTGCGGCTGTCGCGGGTGTGCTGCTGCTGCCGTTGTCCAGCGCCGCGCTGGAGTCCACCCGGCTTTGGAGCTTCGCCACCCGCCTGCCAGGTGAGGCGGGTGGATTGTTTGGCCACGC
>JBAUTC010000279.1:0-6427 GCA_049582025.1 Thiomonas sp. | reverse complement strand
GGCGCGGATAGCCTGAGAGTGTTGCTTAAAGCGGCAACCGCTTGGTGGCTTGTGGTGCGAAGCCGTGGTTGAGCGGACCGTGGCCGTGGCCGAGCTGCATGTCGGCTCCTTTGATTAGCGCCTGCAGCACATAGTCGCGGCCCCGGCGCACGGCGTCGGACAGCGGTTCGCCCAAGGCCAGATAGCTCGCAATCGCCGATGACAGGGAGCAGCCCGCGCCGTGGACATTCCGCGTGGCGATGCGCTCGGCCTGCCAGCGCATGGTCTGCCCGCCGGGCAGACGCAGCAAGTCGGTGAGCAAGGCGCCGGGCAGATGACCGCCCTTGAGCAGCACAGCCTGCGCGCCGCGTTGCTGCAGATCTGCGGCCGCAGTGTCAAGCGCGGCATCGTCGGCGACGCTGCGTTGCAACAGCAACGCGGCTTCGTCGAGATTGGGAGTGATGACCGTGGCCAGCGGAAACAACTCGCGCACCAGCGCGTCCACCGTGTTTGCCTCCAGCAGTGGGTCGCCGCTCGCGGCAACCATCACCGGGTCGAGCACCACATGCGCAAAGCGATGGCGGCGTATGGCCGCGGCCACTGCGCGCACCACGCCCGCGTCGTGCAGCATGCCGATTTTCACCGCGTCGACGCCGATGTCCTCCACCACGGCGTCGATCTGCTGCGTCAGCAGTGCGGGCGGCAGCGCCTGGATGGCGCGCACGCCCTGCGTGTTCTGCGCGGTGATGGCGGTGATGGCCGTCATGCCATAGCAGCCCAGCGCCGCGATGGTCTTGAGATCGGCTTGAATGCCGGCACCGCCGCCGCTGTCCGAACCAGCAATGCTGAGCACGCGGGCGTAGCGCGCGTCGGGGACGATGGTGTTTGCGGTGTCGGTTGCGCTCATGAAGTGGTTTGGCAGGTGCGGTCGGTATGGCGGCGTAGCGCTTGGGCGGCGGCTGCCGGGTCGGGCGCGGCGCATAGGGCGCGCACCACGGCCAGACCATCGGCGCCTGCGGCCATCACCTGTGCGGCGTTGTCCAGATCGATGCCTCCGATGGCGATCAGCGGCAGGTGGGTGAGGGCGCGCAGCGCGCGCAGTCCGTCTAGGCCGAGGGCGGGTGCAGTATCCCGCTTGCTTGGGGTGGAAAACACCGGGCTGACGCCCAGATAGTCCACCGGGAGGCGCTCGGCGGCGCATACATGGTCGGCGTTTTCCACCGACAGGCCGACAAGTGCGTGCGGCATGAAACGGCGCACATCTTCAGGCGGCACGTCACTCTGGCCGACATGCACGCCGTCGGCGCCAGCGGCGAGGGCGACATCGAGCCGGTCATTGATGATCAGCGGCACGCCCAGCGGAGCGAGCAGTGCCTTGAGTGCGCGGGCGCGCTCGATGAAGGGCCGGGTATCCATGTGCTTTTCGCGGAGTTGCACGCATGTGGCACCGCCTCGCACAGCGGCGGCCACCACGGCTTCGACGCCGCGCGGGCCGCACAGCTCGGTGTCGGTGACCAGATGCAGGCGCAATGCGGCCAGCGGCCAGCGACGGGCGCGTTCAGTCATTGAAGTTCATGCGCAGGCGGGCGAGGAAGGTGTCGGTATCCAGCAGTTGCAGCCCGTCAAGCAGGGCAATCTGCAGTTGACCGACGCCACCGCCCGCAGCCTGCACGCGCTCTACCGCCACTTCGCCGACCACGCCGAGGTAAGCCATCGCTGCGGCGGTGGCTTGAAAGGCATCAGGTTGCACGGCGCAGAACGCACCAATCATGGCGCTGGCCGAGCAGCCGACGCCGGTGACGCGGGTCATCCATGGATGACCGTTGGCCAGGCGCAGGTGTCGGCCATCCGGCGCAAGGATGTGATCAACCGCGCCACTCACGCAGACCACCGCGCCCAGACGCGCAGCGAGAGCGCGCGCGGCTTGCACTGCATCATCCGACGCGGCGGAACTGTCCACGCCGCGGGTGGCGGCCTCCACCCCGGCAACGCTCAGCACTTCGGAGCCATTGCCGCGCAGCACCGTAGGTGCGCCTATTGCCAGCAGCGCGGCAATGGCACGATTGCGGTAGGGCGTTGCACCGGCACCGACGGGATCGAGCACCACTGGAATGCCGCGGCTGCAGGCCGTCTCCAGGGCGAGTCCCATGGCCTCGACCCACTCCGCAGACAGTGTGCCGATATTGAGCACCAGCGCCTGCGCGATGCCCGCCATGTCGCGCACTTCCTCGCGGGCATGCGCCATCACCGGAGCCGCGCCCAATGCCAACAGGGCGTTGGCGTTGTAGTTCATCACGACAAAATTGGTGATGCTGTGCACTAGCGGTTGCTGCTGGCGTACGGCGAGCACATCGGCCCAGAGGGTATTGGCGGTGGGATTCGGCATTGTCTTGGCAAGGTTGTAAGCGGCCGCCATTATCGCCGTGCCCAACGCAGGGGGACGTCGTCAGGCGCGGTGATAGGGATGGCCCGTGAGCAGGCTGTGGGCGCGGTAGAGCTGCTCGGCCAACAGCACGCGCACGAGGCCGTGGGGCAGGGTGAGGTCGGACAGGCGCAGCAGGGTATCGGCGCGTTGCTTGAGGCGCGGGGCCAGACCGTCAGCGCCACCGACGACAAGTGCGACATCGCGGCCGTCCTGTCGCCAGCGTTGCAGCTGTTCGGCCAGCGAGGAGGTGGTGAGCCGTTGGCCGTGTTCATCCAGCGCCACGAGGTGTACGCCTGAAGGCAGGGCGGCCTCGATACGCTGGGCCTCGCGTTCCATGACCGCTTCGGCGCTGATGCTCGAACCGCGAGTTTCAGCGCGGATTTCCTTGAGCAGCAGCGGAGTTTCCGGCGGCAGGCGCTTGGCGTAGTCGGCATAGGCCTCGTCCACCCAGCGCGGCATGCGCTGGCCCACGGCAAGCAGCCAGAGTTTCATGCGCGGCGGCGTGTCGTGACTGCTTGCAGTCGCAAACGATCAGGACGCCAGTTTCTTGGTTGCGACCCGTTTTGCCGGTGCCTTTGCGGCGACGGTCTTGGCCGCGGCCCTTTTGGCTGCGGGGCGCTTCGCAGGAGCGCTGCTCGCAGCGGTTTTGCGCGCAGCAGGACGCTTTGCGGCGGGCGCTGCACCACTGGCGTCAGCGCGCTTGCGCGCAGGCGCGGAAGGAGCCGAGTGGGCACCGGCAGCAGTGCCGACAACGCGGGTGACGCGCTTTTTCTCGGCGTTGACTTCGCCATACAGCGAGGTGCGGGCGGGAGCCGTTTTCGCCGCGGCCTTCTTGGCCGCAGGGCGCTTGCTGGCTGCGGTCTTGTACGGGGTTTTGCGGGCCGGGGGTGTGGCCTCGGCTTCGGGCTTGTCGGGGCGGCTGTCCGGGCCTCTGGCCGCGACTTTCGCTCCGACCTTCTTGGCTCCGCCCAGCTTCAGATGCACCGGCTTGGCGCCCCAAAGTTCTTCGAGTTTGTAGTAGGCGCGGATGGGGGGCTGCATGATGTGCACCACGGCACCGCCGCAGTCCACCAGGACCCACTCGCCGGTTTCCTCGCCTTCCGGGTTGCGCACGTCGAAGCCGGCGGCTTTCACGCTGTCGCGTACGCTGCTGGCCAGGGCGCGGGTCTGACGGTTGGAAGTGCCGCTGGCGACGATGACGCGGTCAAACAGACTGGTCAGTTCTTCGGTGTTGAACACCTCGATGTCTTGTGCCTTGACGGCTTCCAGTGCGTCGACGATGGTGCGTTGCAGTTTGCGGATATCCATGCGGTTTCAGTGCTGATAGAGGCGATGTTGATCAATGTAGTGTGCCACAGCCGCAGGCACCAGCCCCGCAAGCGGTTGGCCGTGGGCGATGCTGTTGCGCACGCGGGTGGCGGAGAGGTCGATTTCGGCCATGGCCAGGCGGTGCAGGCGGTGGCCGTGTGCGGCCAGTGCGGTGAGCAGTTCGGGCGGCGCCACGTCGTCATAGCCGAGGCGGCGCGCGGCGGCCAGATCGACCAGGGCGACGATGTCTTCCCAGCCATTCCAGGTGGGGAGATTGCGCAATTGATCGGCGCCGAGGATGAATGTGAAGGCGGTGCCAGGATGCGCGGCGCGTAGCTCGCGCACGGTGTCGATGGTGTAGCTTGGCCCGTCGCGCTTGAGTTCGATGTCGCAGGCGCGCAAGCAGGGAACGCCTGCGATGGCGAGGTTCACCATGTCCCAGCGCTGCTGCGGGCTGGCGGCCAGCGGGTCACGCTGCCAGGGCTGGCCTGCGGGGATGAACCACACCGCGTCCAGCACGAGTTCGGTGCAGGCGCTTTGCGCAAGTTGCAGGTGCGCGCTGTGGATGGGGTCGAAGCTGCCGCCCAGAAGTCCGATCCGCGGCACATGACGTGCCGCTGCGTTCAACGGCCTCATGCTCACGCGGCGGCCCAGTCTCGCGGCTTGAGGAAGACGTCGTACAGCTGCGCCTCGGGCGTGCCCGGCTCCGGGTGCCAGTCATAGCGCCATTTCACGATGGGCGGCATGGACATGAGAATGGACTCGGTGCGCCCGCCGGACTGCAGCCCGAAGTGGGTGCCGCGGTCCCACACCAGGTTGAACTCGACATAGCGTCCACGCCGGTAAGCCTGGAAATCGCGCTCGCGTTCGCCATAAGGCTGGGCGCGGCGGCGCTCGACGATGGGCAGATAGGCGGGGAGGAAGGCGTCGCCCACGGCGCGCATCAGGGCAAAGCCGCGTTCGAAGCCGCCCTCGGTGTAGTCGTCAAAAAACACCCCGCCCACTCCGCGTGGCTCATTGCGGTGCTTGAGAAAAAAGTACTCGTCGCACCAGGCCTTGAAGCGCGGGTAATGGTCGTTGCCAAACGGGGCCAGCGCTGTCTGGCAGGTGCGGTGAAAATGCACCGCGTCGTCTTCGAAACCGTAATACGGCGTCAAGTCCATGCCTCCGCCAAACCAGGCTACCGGCGGTTGCCCCTCGGGTTCGGCCATCAGCATGCGCACATTCATGTGCACCGTCGGTACATAGGGATTGGTTGGATGGAACACCAGCGAAATGCCCAGCGCCTCGAACGGGGCGCCCGCCAGCTCGGGCCGGTGCTGGGTGGCCGAAGGCGGCAATTTGGGACCGCGCACATGCGAGAAGTTGCAGCCGCCGCGCTCCAGCAGGCCGCCAAACTCGATCAGGCTGCTGATGCCTTCGCCCTGCAAAGGCGAGTCCGCAGGACGAGTCCAAGTGTCGCGCCGGAACGGCTGGCCGTCTGCGGCGTGCAGCGCCTCCAGAACGCGCGCCTGAAGATCGAGAAGGTAAGTGCGGACCTGTTGGGTTTGCATGGCAGCAGCGCCCGCGTCGTGCACCGGGCTTGTCTTGAGAGTCACAATTCTTTCACGATTGCTTCGCCGCCCTGCGTTGCGCACGCAAGGCGCAAAAAAAGCCCGGGGGGCACCCGGGCTTGATGTTTGGTGGACCGAAGGAGGATCGAACTCCCGACCTCTGCATTGCGAACGCAGCGCTCTCCCAGCTGAGCTATCGGCCCGAAACCAAAATCATAACCGAGCTTGCAGGCTCAAGCGAAATGGGCAGGAGCTGTGCACTCGTAACGAACGGTATCTTCGATGGTGAGGTGCGTCTTACCGACCTACCATGGCGCCGTCACGAATCCGGACTCAGACCCGATGGGGTGGGATGATGCGTTACGACGCCGCTGTACTTGACCGCCAATACAACAACCGCGAGTTGGTGCCCGACTGGGCGGACTACCTTGCCCGCTGGAAACGGGATTCGCAGGAAGCACGGCTGAACTGGCCCTGCCTGCTTGATTTGCCGTACGGCGAGTCGATCGCGCAGACGCTGGACTGGTTTGCGCCGGCGGCCACAGGTCTGGCTCCCTGTCTGGTGTTCATCCACGGAGGCTGGTGGCGTTCGCTTGACAAGGCGGATCACAGCTTTATTGCCCCGGGCTATGTGGCGCGCGGGGTGCATGTGGTTGTCGTGAATTACGCGCTGGCTCCAGGCGCATCGTTGCAGAAGATCGTTATGGATGTGGTGCAGGCGCTGGCGTGGGTCTGGCGGCGCGCGGACGATTTCGGGGTGGACCGCTCACGCATCGTGCTGGCGGGGCATTCCGCAGGAGCGCACCTGGCAGCAATGATGCTGGCCTGTCGCTTCGACTGGTATGGAGACGATCTGCCGGCGCAGATTCCGGCAGGCGCTTTGGCGCTCTCGGGCGTTTACGACCTCGAATCGGTGCGCAAGACAGCCTTCATCCAACGAGATCTGCAACTCAGTCAGCACGCAGCGCGCGTCATGTCGCCTGCCTGGCTACCTCCATCAGGGCCGGCGCCCTTGGCGCTTGCCGTGGGGCAAGAGGAATCCGACGCCTTCCATGTGCAGGCGCGACTGATGCACCGTCACTGGCCGCAGTCGGGCAAGAGGCTTGTAGTGCCGGGCGCACACCATTTTTCAGCATTGGATGCTCTGGCGCAGCCGGGGTCT
>JBAUTC010000278.1:0-12660 GCA_049582025.1 Thiomonas sp. | reverse complement strand
TTGTCCGCCCGAAGTGCCTGCACCATTGATCCCGTTGTCACCCACATACTGATCGACGTTGTTGTCGTTGGTGATGTGCGCATAGGAGCTATACACATTGGTCCGCTTTGAAAGCGGATACATGTAGCCGATGGCGTACTGCTTGACCTGGGTGTTGTCGACGTTGCTGTCCTTACGCTGCCCGTAGGACAGCAATACCTTGCCCGCGCCGGCAGGAACCGTTGCGCCCAACATCCACATCTTCACGTTGGGAGACTGGCTGGTGCCAGCATAGACAAGACCATCGCCATATTTCTGCTGCGAATACATGGCGCTCAGCTTGGCAATGCCGAGGTCGTAGCTTCCGTAGATTTGCGAAACCTTATTGGTGAAGTAACCATCGCTCGAGACCGTGGCCGCTGGGCCAAATTCCTTGGCCAGGCTGGTGTAGGGATTGATGCTGCCTGTTGCCGTGTAATTGTGGCGCAGGTAGTCCAGGCCAACTAGGATTGGTCCATTCTTGTAGTTCAGATTGAGTTCGTAGGCTTGTCCATTGGAAGTGCTGCCCGGCTGCGCCCCGAAAGCATAGGCAAGACCGCCGGAGAATCCCGAGAAATTGGGCGTCACGTACGCAATGCCCTGAGACAGGCGGGTGTAGTTGTTCGCGGCGGGATCAATATTCTTGACCGTGCCGGTCATTCCGGTGCCAAACGGATCAATTTGGGTGAGAGCGGTGTAATTGAACGAGTAAAAGCGGCCCATTTGCACTGTGCCGAAACCGCCCTTCAGTCCTAGCACGCTGAGGCGCCCCATGAAATTTCCGCCCGAGCAGTAGCTACCGTTCGCCTGATACTGCGCGCCTTGATCGGTTCCTTTGTACACCGCGCTACCGCCTGAGTTGTTTCCGTTCGCACAGAAGCCGGTTTCAGCCACGAAGAACGCATTCAGGCCACCGCCCAAGTCTTCGGTGCCCTTGACGCCAATGCGAGAGGTGGACTGTCCACCCGAACCCAAACGATTCACGCTGGTGTTGTCATAGCTCAGATGCTCGACACCCAAATCGATGATTCCATAAAGCTGTACTTTGTCGGCCGCCATTGCCGCACTGCTGCATGCCCCGAGCAAAGCCAAGCTAAGTAGAGTTCTTCTCATTCACCATCTCCAGTCTGTAAGTGGGCCACGTTTGCTACAAATCGACATTCCCGGCACCCGGAAATGTTCGGTAATCAATGTGTCAATCTACTACCACCCACCAGCCACTCAGAGCAGAAAATACGGGCTCGAGTATGTGAAATTGGCGATTCGTGTTGGTTTGACAACACATCGCTATCAGCCGTTCGACGCCTAGATTGGGTCGATTTGGACACTGAATGTCATCGCTGCCGTTTTTTCCAGCATGGCGCTTGCAGAACAGTATTTGGTGTGCGACAACTCGACAGCGCGATGCACCATGTCTGCGCGCAAGTCTTTGCCGGTGACGGTGAAATGCATGTGGATGCGGGTGAAGACCTTGGGGTCAGTCGTAGCGCGATCGGCATCAAGGCGTACGGAGCAGCCGCGCACATCCTGCCGTGCTTTTTTCAGGATATAGACGACGTCGTAAGCAGTGCAGCCGCCCGTACCGGCAAGGACGGTTTCCATGGGGCGCGGCGCGAGGTTGTGGCCGCCCGGCTCGCCAGGCGCACTGGCGGGCGCCCCGTCCATGCGCAAGGTGTGGCCGGTTTCTGTATGCGCGGTGAAGGCCATGCCCTCGTCGCCTTCCCATTGCACGGTGCACTGCATTGATGTTTCCCCTTGGAAAGTAAACGCCGCGAGGTGCGGCACGCAGAAATTGTCAGCGATCTGTCGCCATGCGTCCGCAAACCAAGACTAAGCAATGGAGAGGACGCCGAAAAGAACGTTGATGCAGATCAGTTTTTTGGCTCCACGATCACTGAAAATCAGTCAACCATCGCCTTTAACGCCCCGAAAAATCGGCTGTAAAGCATTGATTGATTTAGATTAATTTGACTCCGACGCATCAACCTATTTAACAACACCATGACGCTAGCATGGCTATGCAAAGTACATAAGCATCCTCTAATATTGCTCCACGCGTTGAGTTTGACGCACCCCTTGTCTCCTCCACCTCCTCCTTTGGTGGATTCTTACCCGGGCCGATGCTCATCATCTGCCCGGGTATTTTTTTGTGCGTGAGGCTCGTGGCGTCGTCACATTGCCCACGCCAGTCCTGCGACAGCGAGGTAGCGCAGGCTGCGTCCAAGCAGCATCCAGAATGCGCAAGCCCAGGCGTTGATGCGCAGCCAGCCCGCCACCACCACCAGCGCGTCGCCAATCCCTGGCGCCCAGGCCAGTATGGTGATGGGCGCGCCCCAATGCTGCACTTGTGGCGCCCAGCGCCAGGCGTCCGGGGTTTGCCAATGCCGCACCCAGCGCCCAAGCGCGTAAGTCGTCATCCCGCCAAGGGTGTTGGAGGCCGTGGCCACCAGCACGGCCAGCCAGGTGTGCTGGGGTTGCGCGGCAATGACGATGAGCAAAACGGCTTCGGAACTGAAGGGAATGAGGGTAGCGGCGGCAAAGCTGAGCGCCGCCAGCACATAGAGCCCGCCAGGGCCGCTGGCTGCTTGCCGGACGCTATGCCAAAGATGGTGCGCCCCGGCCAGCCAATCGGGTGATATCAGCCCCCAGGCGGCCGTCATAGGCGTGGATGGCGCAGGGCGTTGCCGGACGCCTCTCGGCGGCAAAAGAAGAAGTCGCTCATAAAATCAACCTTTTTGACTGGACACTCCAAATGGCCGCGAAGCATACCGAGTATCTGCAGCGTATTTTGAACGCACGGGTGTATGACGTGGCGATTGAGTCTGCTCTTGATCCGGCGCGCAACCTGTCACGTCGGCTGCACAACAAGGTGCTGTTCAAGCGCGAGGACACGCAGCCGGTGTTCAGCTTCAAGCTGCGCGGCGCCTACAACAAGATGTCGCGCCTGAGCGAAGAAGAACGCAAGCGCGGGGTGATCTGCGCTTCGGCGGGCAACCATGCGCAGGGGGTGGCACTGGCTGCGCACAAGCTTGGCTGCCGCGCAGTCATCGTGATGCCCGCGACCACGCCCAAGGTGAAAATCGACGCGGTGCGCTCTTTTGGCGGCGCCAACGTGGATGTTGTGTTGCAAGGCGACAGTTATAGCGACGCCTACGCGCATGCGCTCACCCTGCAAGACAAACAGGGGCTGACTTTCGTCCACCCCTTTGATGACCCGGACGTGATCGCAGGCCAGGGCACCATTGGCATGGAAATTCTGCGCCAGCATCAGGCCCCCATCCATGCGGTGTTCTGCGCCATTGGCGGCGGCGGGCTGATCTCCGGGGTGGCGTCCTACATCAAAGCGGTGCGCCCGGAAATCAAGGTGATCGGCGTGCAGACGGTCGATTCCGACGCCATGCTGCGCAGCGTGCAGGCCGGGCGGCGCATCACGCTGCCAGAAGTGGGGCTGTTCTGCGACGGCACCGCAGTGAAGCAAGTGGGACGCGAGACCTTCCGGCTGGTACGCGGCTTGGTGGACGATTTCGTCGTCGTTGATACCGATGCGGTGAGCGCTGCGATCAAGGATGTGTTCGAAGACACCCGCAGCGTGCTGGAACCTTCCGGGGCGATGTCGGTGGCCGCGCTCAAGGCGTATGCCGCGCAACACAAACTCAAGGGCGAGACACTAATTGCCGTAACCTGCGGAGCGAACATGAACTTCGACCGCCTGCGCTTTGTCGCGGAACGCGCCGAAGTGGGCGAGGCTCGCGAGGCGCTCTACGCCGTGACCATTCCCGAAAGGCCGGGCAGCTTCCGCCGCCTGTGCGGGATGGTGGGCACGCGCAACGTCACCGAATTCACTTATCGCATCAAGGGACCGGAGGCCGCGCATGTGTTCGTCGGCCTGACGGTCAATGGTCGCGAGGACGCGCAAAAAATGGCGCAGACCTTCGAGCGCACAGGCTATGGCGTCCTCGATCTGACCGACAACGAGTTGGCCAAGGTGCATGTGCGCCACCTGGTCGGCGGCCCTGCGCCACGCAGTGCGAAAAATCGAAGCATGGCCGAGAACGAACGCCTGCTGCGCTTCGGCTTTCCCGAGCGACCCGGCGCGCTGCTGCGCTTTCTCGACGCGTTGAGCCCGAACTGGAACATCAGCCTGTTTCACTACCGCAACCAGGGGGGAGATAGCGGTCATGTGCTGGTGGGCATTCAGGTACCGCCCAGCGACCGCCGCGAATTCAGCCGTTTCTTGCAGCAGCTCGGTTATCAATACACCGAGGAAACCGATAACCCGGTGACCCGGCTGTTCTTGAGCTGATCGATCGCTTTCCGCAATGCTTGCGGATCAACGCGGGGACAGCACCTTGTGTTCCCCATATTCCGAGGGAAACCCACGTAGCGCGGCTTGCGCCAGCGGCATTGCGACCGAGGCCAGATCGCGCTGATAACCGCCGGTCTCTGCGTGCGACTGCCAGAGCAGCGCGCCAGTGGCGGCGTCGCGGATTTCGAGCGTAAGGCTGCGCTCGAAATAGTTGGGCGGGGGCATCCAGCCGAACCAGCCGCCACCCCAGCCGTTGTATCCGCCCGGAAAGTACACCGCGCCGTTGGGCAGCAGCACGGGCGGGGGCCACACCGACGGGCCGTAAGTGGCTTCGAGATCGAGCCGCACGGTATAGGCATAGCGCGCGGTATACGGTGCGGGCTCGCCTAGCAGCGGCACCATACCCGCCCGCGCCATGGCGTCGAGGACCGCGGTCTGCAGGACGTAAGCGTCGGCGCTGGCAGCATTGCCGGGGGCTGCCTGCACCTGCACCTTGGCACCCACCAGCGCTTGCGGCGCAGGGTTGGGGGTGACCACGGTGGTGCGCAGATCCGTCAGGCTGGCACAGCCCCCGAGCAGCAGTGCGGGCAACAGCATGCCGATGCGGGTGAACTGACAGAACCGTTGGAAAACTGGGTGCGTACTCATGCGAAACCTTTCCAGCCATGTTGCCGCTTGGGCGTCAGAACCATTGGATGGATTGTGCGCGCTGAAGTTCGTCCGCGCCACCGCAGGGTTCGGGGTCGAAGGCGATATCGCCTTGTGGATCCGGCGTGCCGGTGGCGTGCAAACCAGCGAAGTCGAACAGGCTGCGGTCGGCAAGGTGCGAAGGCACGATCTGTCCAAGCGCGTTGAACATGTTTTGTGCGCGGCCCGGGTGCTCGCGCTCCCATTGCTGCAGCATGGCCTTGACCTGTTTGCGCTGCGCATTTTCCTGGCTGCCGCACAGGGTGCAGGGAATAAGCGGAAACGCGCGCAGCTGCGCCCAGCGCTCCAGGTCAGCCTCGTCCACATACGCCAGAGGACGGATGACCACATGTTTGCCGTCGTCACTCACCAGCTTGGGCGGCATGCCCTTGAGCTTGCCACCAAAAAACAGGTTGAGAAAAAACGTTTCAAGAATGTCGTCTCGATGATGCCCGAGGGCGATTTTGGTCGCGCCCAGTTCGCCCGCCACGCGGTAGAGAATGCCGCGCCGCAGCCGCGAACACAGGCCGCAGGTGGTCTTGCCCGGCTCAATCACCCGCTGGACGATGGAATAGGTGTCCTGCTCCTCGATGTGGAACGCCACGCCCCGGCTCTTGAGATAGTCGGGCAGCACATTCCCGGGAAAGCCGGGCTGCTTCTGGTCGAGGTTGACCGCCACCAGATCGAAGTCGATGGGCGCCCGCTCGCGCAGGCTGAGCAGAATGTCGAGCATGGCGTAGCTGTCCTTGCCGCCTGACATGCAGACCATGACGCGGTCGCCCTGCTCGATCATGTTGAAGTCCACGACGGCCTGCCCGATCTGGCGGTGCAGGCGCTTGGAGAGTTTGTTGTTCTCGAACGCAGACTTGCTGGCCGCACGGTAAGTGACGGCAACGGACGATTCTGCGGCATTCATGATTGCATGTCCTTCACATGAAACACTTCCACACCCACACCCACGCAGTCTGGATAGACGTCCGGCTTTTCGGTGGACACACGCACGGCGCGCACCCGGGGATGCTCAAGCATGATGCGCGCCACATCGTCGCACAGTGTTTCCTGCAGATGTATATGGCCCTGCGCCACACGGGTAGCGATAACACTGCGCATGAAGTCATAGTCGACCACCTCGTCGAGCTTGTCCTGCTGCGGCGTGGACATCGCCAGCGGAATGAACAGATCGACGTTGATGAGCACGCGCTGTTCGCCGCGCTTTTCGAAATCGTGCACGCCGATATTGATGCGGACTTCGTAGTTCGTCAGAAAAAGGCGGCGGCAGGCGCGCAAGGCGGGGTGCGACAGGGCACTGAACATGGTGGAATTCCTTGAGTTATTGGGCCGACTCGGCGCGGGCGACAAACAGCACGTCGCGCCCGGTGCCCGCCAGATGCTGGCCGCCATCGACCAATAGCGTGGTACCGGTCATCGCCCGGGCGTCGAGCGCGAAGCGCACGGCCTGCGCCACATCCAGCGGCGTGCTGCCGCGGCGCAACGGGGTGCGGCTGTGCACGGAGTCGAATTCGTCATCGGTCATCGACCCGGAGGGCAGCATCAATCCGGGTGCCACGCCGACGACGCGCAAGGCTGGCGCCAGCGCCTGCGCCAGCGCCACGGTCGCCGCCTGCAGCGCCGCCTTGGACAGGGTGTAGGAGAGGTAATCGGGATCGGGATTGCTCAGCTTCTGGTCGAGCAGATTGACCACGCAGCCTTGCGCACCACGCTCAGTGACATGCGCGTGCAAAGCCTGCGCCAGCAGCACCGGGGCGATGGTGTTGACTTGATAGTGGCGCTGCGCCGCGTCCACGCTGAAGTGCTGCGCGTCGTCGTGATCGAACAGCGCGGCGTTGTTCACCACCGCATCCACCCGGCCCAGAGCGGCCACCGCTTGCGGCAGCACGGTCCGTACTGCGGCGGCGATTGACAGGTCGGCGCAGACGGCGTGGGCCTGTGCGCCCAGCGCCTGCGCCTGCGCGCAGACCTCGGCAGCCGCCAGCTTTGACCGGTGGCAATGCACTGCCACGTCCCAGCCCTGCCCGGCAAGGTGCAGGGCAATTTCCCGTCCCAGTCGGTGCGAGCCGCCAGTGACCAGCGCCACGTGTCGGGAACCGGGGGATTCAGCAGAGCGGGGCAGCATACTTTCTAGAATGGGCAGGGTGAACGAACAGCCAACAAGTCTACCGGCACCCGCCCCCATGGCGCTGGAGCGCAGCGCCCAACTCCTTGCGCAATTGCGGGCCGCGCTGCACGCGGGCAGCGGCTGGCTGCCCTTTGATGCCTATATGCAGCAGGCGCTGTATGCACCAGGGCTGGGCTATTACACCGGGCAGGCCGGGCAGTTCGGCGATTTTGGCAACGACAGCGACTTTGTCACCGCGCCCGAACTTTCGCCGCTGTTTGGCCGCACCCTGGCCGCGCAGTTGGCACAAGTACTGGAACAGACCGGGTTGCACACCGTAGTGGAGTTCGGCGCCGGCTCGGGCAAGCTGGCCGCGCAGGTGCTGGGCGAGCTCGAACGCCTGGGACGCGCACCGCAACACTACGTCATCGTGGAAGTGTCGGGTGCGCTCAAGCACCGGCAGATGGACACACTGCGCAGCGCTGTTCCCCATCTCGCCGATCGCGTGCAGTGGTGGCGCGCCCTGCCCGATGCGTTCGAAGCCGTGGTCATTGGCAACGAGGTGCTCGACGCCATGCCGGTAAAACTGCTGAGCAAGCACGACACCGGCTGGATGGAGCGCGGCGTGGCACAGGAAGGCGACGATCTGGTCTTCGCCGACCGCCCCACCGAACTGCTGCCACCCGAGCCCGAGGCACACGCCCTGCCCGCAGGCAGCGTGACCGAAATTCACCCCCAGGCACTTGGCTTCGTCCGCACCCTCGCCGACCGGATGCAGCGCGGCGTGGCGCTGTTCATCGACTACGGCTTTCCGCAGCACGAGTTCTATCACCCGCAGCGTCACATGGGTACGCTGCGCGCGCATTACCGCCACCGCGTGCTCGACGATGTGTTGCTGTGGCCGGGTCTGGCCGACATCACCGCGCACGTCGACTTCACTGCCGTGGCCATTGCCGCGCAAGACGGCGGACTCGACGTGCTGGGCTACACCAGCCAGGCCAACTTCCTGATGAACTGCGGCATGCTCGACCTCGTCGCCGCAGAGTTTTCCGCCGGACCACCACCCGTGGCACCGAGCAGCGCCGCCGCTGTCTGTGGCAACTCCGGCGGCGACACCACCGCGGCTGGCGGCTCGCACTATCTGCGCCAGACCGCCGCAGTCAACAAACTGCTGGGAGAAAGCGAAATGGGCGAGTTGTTCAAAGTCATCGCACTCGGGCGCGGCGTGGACGCGCAAGCGCTGCACGGATTCAACCGCGGCGACCGCACGCATACCTTGTAAAACACCGCATGCGCTGGCTGATCATCTTCATCCTTGCGTCGATCGTGTTCTCGGCGCTACTGCCGCACCTGCGGCGCTTCGGCATCGGCAGAATGCCGCTCGATTTCACTGTCAGACTATTCGGCCGGGAGTGGCTATTCCCGTTCGGCTCAAGCATCCTGCTGTCGCTGCTGGCCTACGTCATTGCACGGCTGGTGTAGAGCCCGGCGACCACAGCCGCCACGCCGCCGCGCCGACGCCAACCTGCGCGGCCAGCACCAGCGCCACGCAGCCTGTCCAACCTGCATGCGCCCACACCCAGGCGGGACCGAAAGCACCGACACTGCCGCCGACGTAGTAGCACAGGACATAGAGGCCCACGGCGGACGAGCGTGCCTGCCTGGCGAATGCGGGCACCTGTGCCGTCGCCATGGATTGGGCAATGAACACTCCGGCGGAACTCAGTGTGAGCCCCAGCACGATGGCCCACACCGGACTGAGCAAGGTCAGCAACATGCCGCCGCAGCCCATCGTCACTGCAGCGACGAGCACCCGCCGCTTGCCAAACGTCCACGCCAGCTTGCCCGCCAGCGGCGTAGCGATCATGCCCACCAGATAGACGGTGAATAGCAGGCTCAGGTCCTTGAGATCGAAGTTGTACGGCGCAGAGGCGAGGTGAAAACTCACATAGGTGAAGGTGCAGACCTGCGAAAACAGAATGCCGAAGCCGATGGCGTAGGTACCCAGCAGTTTGGGGTTGCGCAAGTGCAGCCCGAACCCGGCCAGCGCCGCAACCACGCCTCCCGTGCTCGCGGCAAAGCGGCGCGACGCGGGCAGACCGCGCGCGATGAGAAGCAGAAACAGCAGGTTGATGACCCCAAGCACGACGAATGCCATCTGCCAGTCGGAATGCGCGGTCACCATGCCGGCGATGAAACGCCCGCTGAAGCCACCGGCCACCGAGCCGGAGATGTAGAGCGCAGTCACCGCAGGCACGTCCGCAGCCCGCCATTCCTCGCTGATATACGCCACCGTCGCAGTGAACACGCCGGGGATGCACAATCCCTCGACGGCTCGCCACACCAGCAGGCCGTGCAGATTGGTCGCCGTGGCAGCCAGCAGGGTGGACAACGCCAGGCCGGAAAGCGAGACCAACAACACCCGCTTTCGGCCAAAACGGTCTGCCGCAATGCCGGAAAACGGCGCAGCCAACGCCACAGCCAGGGTGGTGAAGGTGATGGTGAGGCTGAGTTCGGCCACCGAGGCGTGAAACACCGACTGCAAGCTGGGCAGCAAGCCCTGCGTGACATACATGGTGAAAAAGGCGCACATGCCCGCCGCAGTGACCGCAGCACGCCGCAACCATTCTGGGGGCTGTTCAGTCGCAGGACTTGAGGCTGGCAAGGCAGTGGTGGACATCGTGAGGGGAAATGGATCGGGCGGCTATTCAAGCAAGAGCTTAGAACCCGTGCTTTGATATGTGAAATATCATTTTCTGCACTTCTGATACGTTTTCGATATGGATCTGCGCCATCTCCGCTATTTCGTCGCCGTTGCCGAAGAACGGCACTTCTCCCGCGCGGCGCAGCGGCTGCATGTGTCGCAGCCGCCGCTGAGCCAGCAGATCCAGGCGCTGGAGGCCGAACTGGGCGTGCAGTTGCTCGTCCGCGGGCGCGGCGGCGTGCGCACCACCGCGGCGGGCGACACCCTATTGCCCCTGGCACGCGCCATCCAGGAACAGGTGGACCGTGCTGTCGCCCAGACGCGGCAGGTGGGCCGCGGCGACACCGGGCACCTGGCGGTGGGCTTCGCCGGTTCAATGCCCTTCAGCGCAGTAATGCCGCAGTTGCTGCGCGACTTCCGCGCGGCCTGGCCGCAGGTACTGCTGGAACTGCGGGAGCAACCGTCGCCAGCGCAAATCGAAGGACTGCTGAGCCACCGCATCGACGTGGGCTTCGTGCGACCGACCCATTTTCTCGACGACGTGGCGCTGGACACGCTGGTGCTGCTGCGCGAACCACTCATCGCCGCGCTGCATGTCGACCATCCACTGGCCAAACGCAAGGCCCTGCGACTGCGCGACCTGCGCGAGGAACCCTTTGTTCTCTACAGCCCGACCCTCGGCTCCGGCCTGCGCACCCAGACCCTGGCGCTGTGCGAGCGCGCAGGATTCACTCCGCGCATCGCGCAGGAGGTGCACGAGATGCCAACCCTGATCGGTCTGATCTCGGCAGGTCTGGGGGTGGGCGTTGTCGCGGCCTCGATGCAGCGTGCGCAACTGCCTCTGGTGGCCTACCGGCCGCTGCGCGACATCGGCGCGCAAACCGACGTGCTGCTGGCCTGGCGCCACGGCGACACCTCGCCGCCGCTGCGCAACTTCATTGCGCTGGCGCGGACGCTGGCAACGACTGCAGGCGCTGCAACAGGTCGGAACGGAACGTCCGCAGCCACACCTTGACCTGACGCTCGTTGTGCAGGCCACTGCGCATCAGGAACTTCTGTCCGGCCGAGGCCGCTTCCAGCGCGGGGTCGGCATACTGCAGCAGCACCTTGGGCTGAACCAGACGCACCGGCGGTTGCGGTTCAGGCGCGGCGAGCAGGTTGTCGATCACCTGCAGCAGCCGGGCGTTGAACGGCTGTTTGGGATGGCCGAGCTCGCGCCACGCGTCCTCGAACAGCGGATAGAGTTCCAGGTACACAGCCACGGCGCGCTCCGGCTTGGCCGCGCCCAGCATGCGCATATAGGGAGCGTAGCGCTGGGCATTGTCCGGCGCGATGGACAGGTCACCGCCCTGCCCGGTCGTGCGCAGCGGCCCGGGCGCTGGTTTGACCGGCCAGACCTGCAGCGCCACCTGCTGCCGCGGCAGGTTGTCGATGGTGGCGACGATATGAAGGATCAGCCGCTTGGGCAGCAGCCACGCCAGGCCGTCGCGTTGACCCACCAGCCCGGTGATGGCTGACAGCACGTAGGCGTCACTCTCGCCAAGCTTGGGCAGCGAAGCGGTGGACTGCGGCGGCACGGCCGGAACCGGCTCGGAAGCCGCCGACGCCACCGATGCAGGGGGAGCGGGAGCGACCGGCGCGCTGGACACCACCGCGGAAGCCGAGGGTGCAGGCTCCTTGAAAAAAAATTCCTGCACGCGGCCCCAGTTGAGCCAGCCGAGCGCCAGCAGCGCCAGGGCCAGCACCACGGCAACGACAAACGCCACGCGCGAACCACTTGGCTCCTGCGGCGGACGCAACGGATCACTCATCGGTGTTCTCCTCGCACTTCACAGCCTCAACCATACGCCCGCAATGATGACCGGAGTGTGCGTGGAAGTCCGGAGGACATTCGCGCGGGCACATGGCCACCCGGCTTCACTAAACTCCGTTCCATGCTTGTACCGGCTTTCAGCCCCGCCAACATCCGTACTTCCGTATTTAGCTGCGGTCGCGGTGAGGCCGCGCAGCACAAATCCCCCAAACAGCCGCTCGTCTGACCGGAGCGCTGTTCCGTCAGACGGGCGACGGAACAGCGGAGCGCGCATTCCCGCATTCTCTGTCCACGTCCGCCCTGCTGCCGGTTCTACTCGGTCCTTGCAGGAGGTTGTGATGTCTGTGTTTTCTGGAATCTGGGTGCCGCTGGTCACCCCCTTCACGCCGCAGGGCGGGGTGGATCACGCCGCACTGGCTCGGCTTGCACGGCGACTGATCGCCGACGGCGTGTCGGGGCTGGTCGCACTGGGCACGACCGGCGAGCCTTCGTCGCTCGACGCTGCCGAGCAGCGAGCGGTGCTCGACACCGTGCTTGACGCCGCCGGGGCCACCCCGGTTGTTGTCGGCCTGGCCGGCAACAACACCGCCGAGTTGCTCGCCACGGTGGAACGGCTCGAAAACCATCCACTGGCCGGGCTGCTGGTGCCGGCGCCCTACTACGTGCGACCGTCGCAAGAAGGCATCCGCCGGCATTTCCACAGTCTTGCGAATGCCAGCCGGCATCCTGTGGTGATCTACGACATCCCCTACCGCACGGGAGTGGAGATCGCCACCGACACCCTGCTCGACTTGGCCGGGCATGCCAACATCGTCGCGGTCAAGGACTGCGGTGGCTCGATCGACAAGACCCTCACCCTGCTTCAGGATGGCCGGCTGCGCGTGCTGGCGGGCGAAGACCTGCAGATGTTCTCCACCCGCTGTCTCGGCGGCCGCGGCGCCATCGCTGCCAGCGCCCACGTGCGCACCCGCGACCTGGTGGCAATGGATCGCGCCATCGCCGAAGGTCGGCTGGGC